>JAFGUQ010000149.1 GCA_016938455.1 Clostridia bacterium | reverse complement strand
AGCTGATGGCAAATAAATTAAATGTATATGAAATTCTACGAAAACGGGAGAAAAACAGAGGAAATAAATAGATATATGAGAGAGGTTTATCATGTTTTCAGACAAGACAGTAGAAAATTTGAAAAGTGCATCATTCATCAGAGCGATGTTTGAAGAAGGAAATAAGCTGCGAAAACAATATGGTGAGGAAAATGTTTATGATTTCAGTTTGGGGAATCCTGATGTTGAACCGCCTTTAGCTGTTAAAGAAGCCATCAAGTCTATTTCATTGAGTCAGGAAAAAGGGATGCATAAATATATGAGTAACGGGGGTTATGACTCAACAAAGAAAGCAGTCGCCAAAATGATCAGCCATGAATATGAGATGGATATCCCTTTCACCAACATATGTATGGTCACTGGAGCTGCTGCCGGATTAAATGTGGTATTGAAGTCTCTTCTTAATGATAATGAGCAAGTGATTGTTTTCAGCCCTTATTTCGCTGAATATCTTTTTTACATCAGACATGCCAACGGTATTCCAGTCATTGTCAGCACTGAAAAAGACACCTTCAATATTGATCTGACACAATTTGAAAATGCCATCACCAGTCAGACGAAAGCAGTGATTATCAACTCACCGAATAATCCGACCGGAGTGATATACAAAAAAGAGGTTCTTGAAAAAATGGCTGCCATTATTGCTGAGAAAGAAAAAGAATTCAACAGTCATATCTTTGTCATCAGTGATGAACCATATACTAAAATAGTCTTCGGAAAAGTGAAAATACCTGTATTGTTTCAGATTTTCAAAAAAATCATCAGTATCAATTCATACAGCAAATCATTGGCACTTCCCGGTGAACGAATCGGATACATTACAGTCAGCCCTTTAATCCCTGATGACCAGCTGCTTATGGCTGCCATTTTATTTAACAACAGAACACTCGGTTTTGTTAATGCACCAGCTCTGCAGCAGCGGATTGTTGAGTTATGCATCAATGAGTCGATTGATCCAAAAATTTATGAAGAAAGAAGAGACGTTCTGTATAATCATCTCATTTCTCTTGGTTTTGAATGTCTGAAACCTGAAGGTGCTTTCTATCTGTTCATGAATTCACCTGTTCCCGATGAAATGGAATTTGTCAAAAAGGCTCAGGAATACAATATCCTGGTTGTCCCTGGAAGAGGTTTCGGTTTATCAGGTTATGTCAGACTTACCTTTTGCATCAGCATGGACATTATTAAACGCTCTTTACCAGCCTTTACGCAATTGGCAAAATCATATTTTTAGAACATCACTTTTTCATTCTCAAATGATTTGCCTGTAAAAAACACAAATGCTCCTGCATATAATATGGTCATAAGGCAACAGACAATGAAACTGCTTATATTGAAAGTTCCTTCAATCAAAGAATATATTGAAGCCACATTGCCATACAACGGGACAAAGTAACTGAAGAACTTGGGTGTTTCCTGAGTGATATACGGAATGTAGGCTGCAATCATGATTACAATATAAAACGGACTGATAAGTGTTCCTGCTTCCTTGACAGTTTTTGCCCGTGATGAAAGATAACAGATAAAAGAAGCACTGATAATAGCAGTCATGATCATTAGTATCAGGAGCATGATGATTTTATCAAATCCGAACTGAAGTGATTTGAAAACCTGGCTGATTCCCTGATCTATCCCTTCGGAAAAAGCCTGACTCCTGCTCTCCAGAAATGATTTGTTAATCAGAAGCGCCAAAATGATGCCAATGAAAGTAACAAACGAAGAAAATACAGCGATGATGCTTAAACCAGATACCTTCCCTGCTGCCAGTGTTTTTCTGTCTGTTGGAGTCATGAGCATCGTAGCTAATGATCCTCTTTCCTTTTCACCTGCAATCATGTCAATCCCCTGTTGCATGCTTCCTGCAAAAATGAACATGACTATCATCATTGTCACTAATCCACTGACCATCTTGATAATGAATATGTTTTCCTTGGCCAGTTGAACCGAACTTTCTTCATAGACAGTCAAGTTCTCAACGCCTCCGACTCTCTCTGCCAAAACACTTTTTTCATATTGTCCCATGACTGAAGAAAACTGCTGATAAGCTTTCTTAGAATAATCTTCAGCTTCATTGTAATAAGTTTTAAATGAAGATACCACACCTTGACTGATTTCTTCAATGAAGTCAGGAGCGAAAACAACCATAAAATCTTCTTCTCCGTTTTTTATCTTATCCTCATGTTTCTCAAGGTCGTTCATATCAGCAGAAATGACTTTGATGTTATTTTTTTCCAGTCCATCCTGAATGACAGCCGGCATATTAATCTCATAGATGGTGCTTTGATGTTCTTCTGTATCGGTTATGGTGCTTATTAAAAACATTCCCAGCGCACTGTAAATCACTGTCAGAGAAATCAATGGCAGCACAAACAGATTAAACATGATTTTTTTATCAGAATAAACTCTCTTTAACTCTTTTTTCAATACAACCATTAACTTATTCATCAGTTTTTTTCCTCTCTTTATACAGCTTAAAGAAAGCATCATCCAAATTTTCACAGGATGTACTGTCCAGAATTTCTGAGAGTGTCCCGTTAATGGCAATCTCTCCGTCAATGATCACTGCAATTCGATCACTCATTTTTTCAGCAATACTCATAATATGAGTTGATACAATAACAGTCTTACCTGATTTTTTCAGTTTAGCAAGATAGTCAGTGACTGCTCTGGCTGTAATGACATCAAGTCCGTTAGTAGGCTCATCAAAAATAATGATTTCAGGATCATGAACCAGATTAACAGCGATGGCTGTTTTTTGTTTCATTCCTGAAGACATCTTACCAATCTTAACATGCTTGAACTGCTCAATATCAAATTCCTTGAACAGTATTTTCTTGTTTTCATCTATTGTTTCCTGAGCTAATCCATGAAGTTTTCCGAAAAAATCGAACAGATAGTCCGCACTGAAATGATCGTCAAGTTTCAGTTCATTAGTCAGAAAACACATTTTTTTTCTGGCTTCATTCTTCATAGTGCCAACATTGATATCATCTAAAAAGATGTTACCAGAATCAGCATTGATCAAAGCCGCAATGCACCGCAATGCAGTTGTTTTACCAGCACCATTGGGGCCAAGCAAAGCAAATATTTCTCCGCTCTTCGCTTCAAAAGACACATTGTTGACAGCAATGATAGCTCCTTTTTTAATCCCTTTTTCTTTCAGCTGCTTTCTGTTAAGTGAAAAGGTTTTTGTCAGATTTGTTACTTTAACCATACTATTCGCTTTCCTTTGAGATGATCAATAATAAATTTCCTTTTTTTAAGCTGATTTCACCATAATCAGCAATTATCTCGTTGCTGTTTCCCATGTTCCAGCTCAATTGCAAGTCTTCCTTGATAACCGGAAACTTTAATCCTTTAGTAGTCACATCATAACAGTCATCCAGCGGAATCAGAGAAATGATCTGATTATCTTTTTTCTCAATTTTCACATATTCGACAATGAGTCTGATTTCATTGTGATTATCGACGATGACGCCTTCAACTCTGTTTTCTTTTAATTCTATCAGTAATTTGATATTTGAAAGTGTATGATCCATTCTGGTTCCTGTTGCGCATAGCATAAATACCTTTTTTGCTCCTAATATGATTGCTTTTTTTACTGCCAGGTCAGTATCTGTATAATCTTTGTCCTGCGGGAACACATTGATGTCATTCTTTTTGTACTGGTCAAGTATTTTCTTATCCACAGAATCCATATCACCCATGATCAAATGAGGTTTGATTCCATATTCTCTTGCATACTCCAGTCCTTTATCAACACAGATCACATAATCAGATTTCTGATAATACTGATTGGCAATATCCTTGTTTACCTTTTCCCCTCCGGAAATAATCAAAAAATTCATACCCTCACCTTATTTCCCATATGATAGTTCTTTGAGTTTGAGAATGGTTTTCTGAGGGTCTTCAGACTGGTAAATCGCAGATCCTGCAACAATAATTGTTGCACCGGCTTCTGTCACTTCATAAATGTTGTCTAATGTAATTCCGCCATCTACCTGAATTTCTGCGCTGGATAGGTTTTGATCAATCATGTTTTTAAGATTTCTGATTTTTTCAGTACAATAGGCTATATACGACTGACCTCCAAATCCTGGATTGACCGTCATTAATAAAACCATATCAACCTCTCTGATGACATACTTCAATGTATCAATGTCAGTAGCTGGATTTAAAGCAACTCCTGCTTTGATACCCAAAGATTTGATATATGAAATAGTCCGGTCAAGATGGGTGCAGGCTTCCTGATGAACACAAATGAGATCTGCTCCGGCGTTTGCAAAACTCTCAATATATGCATCAGGATTTTCTATCATCAGATGCACATCCAGAATTTTATCTGTTACTTTTCTGATGGCTTTCACCACAGGTGGTCCAATGGTGATATTAGGTACAAAATGGCCATCCATTACGTCAATATGAATATATTCTGCTCCTGCCTGATCTACTTTTCTGATTTCTTCACCTAGTTTTGAAAAATCACTGGCTAAAATTGAAGGTGCTATCTTAATCATCTTAATATCCTCTCTTGTCTTTTTGTGCCTGTTTTGTCAAATTAAGTATTTCAATATATCTTTTATGTCTCTCACTATCTATTGTACCACTTTTTATGGCATCTTTAACACTGCAGTCAGGTTCATTGACATGAATGCATCCATTAAACCGGCAGGTGCCTTCAAACTGCTCAAATTCTACAAAGTACTCTTTAATGCAGTCATAATCAAGTAATCCAGCATCAAAATTAGAAAATCCTGGTGTGTCTACCAGATAACCACCATTTATTTCAAGAAATTCCGCATGCCTTGTGGTATGCTTTCCAGTCCCTAATTTTTTAGAGATGATTCCAGTTTCCATTTTAATTTCTTTCAGAATCGTGTTTAAAATAGTGGACTTACCCACACCGGACTGGCCAGCCAGGACATTAGTCTTCCCTTTTAAGGTATTCTCCAGTTCTTCCATTCCAATGCTGTTTTTTATGCTTGTTTTAATAATGACATAGCCTGTTGCTGCATATTGCAATTCAATTTTTCTCACATCCTCTGCTTCAGCTAAATCTGTTTTATTAATACAGATGACAGGAACAATATCTTTACTTTCACAAAGGCATATCAGTTTATCAAGTAATAATAAATCAGGTGAAGGTTCCTTTGCAGCAATCACCAGAATAGCCTGGTCAATATTTGATACTGCCGGTCTTACTAAATAATTGGTCCGCTTTGATATACTGTTTAAATAGCCTTCATGATCATTGTCTGTGATTTCAAAAATCACCCTGTCTCCCGGAACAGGTTTAATATCCTGCATTCTAAATAATCCTCTGGGTTTGCAGAGATAAGTCATACCTTCACTTTTAACAGAATATAAACCACCGACTCCTTTGAGAATTATTCCTTCTGGCAAGTTAATTGCCTCCTTGAGTCGTGTCAACAGGGGTCGTTACAGTTAATGAAGTATCGGCTTTATAATCATCATACATTAAATCAAACGTTTCCGTATAAACATTATTGTAAATGACTTTTACTGATGATTTCCCATCAACAGGGACTGGAATGGTTAACTCCAGCGGAAAATCAGTTTTCAAATGTTCCTGATTATATAAAATCTCAAAAACAAGAGTATCAGTCGGTTTAAATTCAACATAGACTTTTATCGGTTCATTCAGTTCATTCAAATTAACAGGAGTTACCTGATATTTAACCATTAACCGGTCACCCATCATGTTTTCTTCCTGGAACTCTACATGAATTTCTGTCTGTTCATACACCTCATCGCCTGCTGCAGGATACTGTCTGACAACTTTTGCTGTATCACTGTTAAGATTACTTGGTGAAATATCTCCTACTTTAAGGTTATACTCATTGATAGTTGCAACATACTGCTCTTTTGTCATTCCATAAAAATCCGGTACAATCACTTTATCAAGATTAGGGCCAAGACTGACATAAATAGTGATATCAGATCCAGGATCAACTTTCATTCCAGCTTCTGGATCAGTTCGTATGATACCACCTTCCGGAACTGTTTCAGACATGACTTCTTCTTTGACAGGAACTAACCCGAGCTTTGTCAGATCGCTCTCAGCAATTCTGTACTCAAATGAGGTATAGTCTTTTATTTCTATTAATTCCGGGCCCATGCTTACGGTGAAAACTATTTTGTTAACAGCCAGTTCCTTGAATACAATTCCAGGAGCAATACTCTGCTTAGTGATCACTCCTTCAACAATATCATTATTGAATTCTTCTTTTTTCTCCACAACAATATTAAAGTCATTTTCAAGCATAGGCTTTACATCATCATACATAAGATTGGTATAATCTTTAACCTCATAGGTTTTTACAGGTGGAATAATGGTGGTAATCAATTCTTTGATTCCATAAAAGGATAACAGAAGAATCAACAGGATTGCCGAGAATATGGCCAACACTTTAGAAAATGTATATCTTTTTTGTTTGCTTTTTGCCAATGTAAAATCATACTCCTCTCTGATCTCTTTTGTTACTTTGACAGGTGTGAAATCTTTTGTAAGGTTTCCTTGTTTTTTCACTCTGTCTTTTGCTTTGACAAAATCCAAAGTCAAATCGAATTCCTTTGGGAATTCTTTTCCATCGACTACAGAATCTATGCTTTTCAGCATTTCACTGGCACTCTGAAATCGTTCATCTGCACTTTTAGACATTGCTTTTAAAACTAAACTGTTAATCTCATCACTGACTTCGCTGTTGATTTCCTTTGGCTGCTTCACTTTTTCCTGTATATGTTTGACTGCAACCACCACAGGTGTCTCGCCTTCATATGGCAGTTTTCCTGTAACCATTTCATAAATGACACAGCCAAGAGAATATAAATCAGTTCTGACATCAACAAAACCTCCTCTTGCCTGTTCTGGCGAAAAGTAGTGAACTGATCCGATGGTTCTTCCGCTTAAGGTCATCGTCTTATTGGTAATGGCCTTGGCAATACCAAAATCAGCTACTTTAGCCACTCCGTCTTTTGCAAGCAGGATATTATGCGGTTTTATATCTCTGTGAATGACATTGTTTTTATGAGCATGAATTAGTGCTTTACAGATTTGTGAAGCAATATTCATAGCTTCACCGCCGCTTAATGCACCTTTTGTTTCAATGTAATCACTCAATGTCACTCCTTCAATATATTCCATGACAATATAATGATATTTATCATCAAGTGCAACATCAAAGACACCGACAATATTGGGGTTTGAAAGTTTGGCTACGGCTTGTGCTTCATTATGAAACTTTTGTACAAATTCTTCATCTTCCAGAAATTCTTCTTTTAAAATTTTAATGGCAACCGTTCTGTCAAGCGTCATATCCAATGCCTTATAGACATGAGCCATACCTCCGGTTCCAATTTTCTCTATCAGCTTATATCGATTGCTCAGAACAATTAAGTCCATATTTTTCCTCCACTATATGTTTTTTACGGTGATTACGGTTATATTATCATAACCACCTCTCTCTTTTGCAATTTTAATCATTTTTTCATTGGTAATATCTAAGCTGTCTCCGACATCTACAATTTCCTTTATTTCACTGTCTTCGAGCATATTGGATAATCCATCTGAACAAATCAAAAGAATATCTTTGTCATTTAATGGTTGTTCGATGATATCAACAGCAATTCTCTTAGCTGTGCCAAGTGCTCTGGTAATGATATTTTTTTTAGGATGTGTTTTGGCTTCTTTTTCAGTGATCATCCCTTTGTCAATCAGTTCTTCCACATAGGAATGATCTTTTGTCAGTTGCCTGATTGTCTGATTAATCAGATATAGTCTGGAATCGCCGACATGCCCTATAAACATATGATTCTTCATAATCACAGCCATGGTCAAGGTGGTTCCCATTCCCAGCACTGAATTTTTCATGAGGCCAGTCAGATGAATTTTTTCATTTATTTTATTGAAAATATCTGTAATATAGTCTTTGATTGTTTCTTGACAAAGAGAGTCTTTATCACTTTCTTTAATGTATGTGACAGCAATATGCGAGGCTTCTTCACCAAAATCGTGGCCTCCCATTCCGTCTGCAACTGCAAAAATACTTACATTTTCATTTGATATCGTTATGAAGCTGTCTTCATTGTTGTCTTTGATATTTCCGATATCAGTTTTTGCACTAAACTCCATCAATATGGCTCCTTCTTAATTGTCCGCATGAAGCGTTGATGTCACTCCCTAACTCTCTTCTTACTGTAACCATAATTCCATTTTTTCTAAGTATACCACAAAACCCTTCAATATTCTTCTTTTTGTCATAATTAAATTTCCCCTCAGCAATTTTATTAACAGGGATGACATTCACATAACATAGCATTCCTTTTAGTAAAACTGATAAGTTTTTTGCACTTGAATCACTGTCGTTTTCTCCACCGATCAAAGCATATTCAAATGATATTCTTCGATTGGTTTTCTCTATATAGTACCTGCATGCTTCAATGATATCGCTGACCGGATATTTCCTGTTGACAGGCATCAGCTCATTCCGCTTTGCATCATCCGTCTCATGAAGAGAAATTGACAGATTGACCTGTAGCTTCATATCAGCAAACTCATAAATCTTAGGAACAATTCCGCATGTTGAAACAGTCAGTTTTCTTCCACCAATATCTAATCCATGGTGATCATTGGCTATTTTTATGAAATTGATGAAATGTTCAAAATTATCGAACGGCTCACCGATTCCCATGACAACAACTCGGTCAATACTCATTCCAAGGGTTTGATTGACTGTCATGATCTGCGCAATCATCTCACCTGCTGTCAGATTTCTTTCAAACCCGAGTTTAGTGGATGCACAGAACTCACATCCCATTTTACAACCCACTTGGCTGGAAATGCAGATAGATAATCCATAGGTGTATTCCATCAGAACCGTTTCAATCAACTGCCCGTCTTTCAATTCAAGAAGAAACTTTTTAGTACCGTCTTTTGATGTCATCTGATCTTTTACCATCAGCAGTCCGATAGTACAATGTTCATTTAAAAAAGCTCTGTCATCCTTTGAGAGGTTTGTCATCTCGTCAAACCGATAGATGTTTTTTTTGTAAATCCAGTCAAAAACCTGTTTTGACTTGAATTTGGAAATATTGTTTTCAAGCAGATAATCAGTCAGCTGCTCCAGTGTAAAATTTAAAAGATCAATCATTAATTTTCTCCATCAGGCTGTAAAAGAAGCCCATGCTGTTTTCATTTGGCATAATAAATTCCATTTTTACTAATTTGAACGGATAGTTCTTTAAAAACCAGTCCATCATCATTTCATTCTCGCAGGGTAATATCGTACAGGTGGCATATAACAATCTCCCATGCTTTTTCAGATAGTGTGTGCTTTGTTCCAGCAGCAGCTTCTGAGTTTTCAGCAATGTTTCATCATATTCATATTTCAGTTTTATTTCAGGTCTCTTTTTTGACACACCAATTCCTGAGCAAGGTACATCAAGAAGAATCTTGTCGAATTTTTCAAAAAACTCATTTTCCAGTATGGTCATGTCCTTGACATGAGTGATGATGTTTTTACTTCCCATTCTATCAATATTTCCCTGAAGCAGAGAAACTCTGGATTCATGTATATCGCAGGCGTGAATTTCTCCTTTATTATTCATCAGCGAAGACAGATAAGTGGTTTTACCTCCCGGAGAAGCACAGGCGTCAAGTATGACATCATCTTCAACCGGTTCCAATGGTAAAACCAGTTCCATTGCGCCTTTATCCATCAAGTTAAATTTCCCTTCATGGTATAATCTGCTGTGAGAAGGATTGGCATGTCCACTGATATAAAGGCAATCAGGGTGTTCACTTTCATCAATGACAAACCCTTCGCATCGAAGATCACGAATCAGTTCGTCTCTATCTGCTTTCAGATTGTTCACTCTGATGGATGTCTTGCTGTATTCATTGATTGCTTTTAACATTGATTCAAGCTTATCATAACCATATTTTTTATAAAGCTGATTAATAATATTCATGTTGAATGAATATTTAATCGACAAATACTCTTTTTTACTCAATTGATCTAAAAACATAGACTGATTTTCTTTCATGAGAGCCGCTTTTCTTAAAATGGCATTCACAAAGGATTTTGACCGATTTCCTGCATATCTAGCCGCTAAATTGACTGCCTCATCACAGATGGCAAATTCAGGAATCTTATCCAGAAAAAACAGCTGATAAAGACTGATGGTTAAAATGACTTTGACACTCTTTGACAGCTTCTGATAAGAAAGATCAGAAAGCTTAGCAATGACATGTTCAAGATACAGATAGTTCTGCAATGTGCCCATGACAATATTATTAGCAAGGTTTCTGTCTCTTTCATTTAAATTGCTTTTATTCAGATTAGCTTCAAGTAAAGCATTGGAATATTTGTCTTTATACATGACATCATACACTGTCTGAAAGGATAATTCTCTAACACTCATCTTCTGTTCCTGGAAATCAGAAGCAATCTGACTAAACTTAAAACAGCTGAAAGCGCTGAGGCAACATAAGTTAACGCTGCAGCATGTAACACCTTTCTGACCGGAACCACTTCGTCTTCTGTGATCAGTCCTGATTCAGTCAATATCCTAGTCGCTCTTTTTGACGCATTATATTCAACAGGAAGTGTCATAATGTAGAACAATACTGCGACAGAAAAAAGGATAATCCCGATATCAATCAAAATACCATAGGAAAGAACAATCCCCAGAATAACAATAATCGGTCCGGCATTTGATCCGATGCTGGCAACCGGTAACATCATTTTCCTTATTCTTATAGGTGAATAGTCTTCTTTGTATTGAATGGCATGTCCTGCTTCATGAGCAGCGACACCAATGGCTGATAATGATGTGGACTGATATACATCTGCCGACAGATTAATCTCCTGCTTGGAGGGATTGAAGTTATCAGTCAGCTTCCCATCAGTTCTGTTAACCTTGATGTTCAGAAGATTATTGAGATCAAGAATTCGTCTTGCAATGTCTGCTCCTGTATATCTCCTCATATTTTCAATTTTTGAGTACTTTGAAAAGGTTTTCTGCACATTCAACTGTGCCCACATAGAAATCAGTAATGCTGGTATGATCAATATAAGATAATAGCTGTTCATTCCACAAAACATGGTTTATGCTCCTCCTCCTAAAATTGTACCGGTTTCCATATTATGATAGCATTCTTTGACATCCATGACTCTCTTATTTTCAAACTGCAGCTGCCTGATCAGCAATATCCCTGTACTGCAGGCAATGTCAACATGCTCTTTTGATTTATTAATAATCATTCCAAAAGGATAATCATGTGATTCATTTGAAAAAGAAGCAGAGAGTATTTTCAGTTTTTTATCTTTATAAAATGTATAGCTTCCCGGCCACGGATTAAAGGCTCTGATTTGATTATGAATTGACTGTGCATCTCTTTCCCAGTCAATAAACCCATCTTCTTTATTCACCATCGGTGCATAGCTGGCTTTATTGTCATCCTGCTTAATCGGAATGATTGCTCCTTCTTCAAGTTGCTTCAAAGTTTCTATGATCAGTTCACTGCCTTTGGCAGACAGAAGGTCATGCAGTTCTGAAAAGGTCATATCTGATGGAATGTCAACTTGCTTTTTAAGTAAAATGTCTCCTGTATCCATCCCTTCATTTGTCATCATGGTAGTCACACCTGTTACTTCTTTTCCATCATAAATCGCTTTTGATATCGGAGAAGCTCCCCGGTACTCAGGTAACAGAGAAGCGTGTATATTAATACAGCCAAACTCAGGAATATCAAGCAGTTTTTTGGGAAGCATTTGCCCGTAAGCACATGTAATCAGTAAATTCGGTTTCATCTCGATTATTTTATCAAGCCAGAATTGTTTTCTGATTAAAGTAGGCTGCAGCACCGGTAAACCATTCTCCAGCGCTGTTTTTTTTACATCACTGAAAGAAACCTCATACCCTCTTCCTTTTTTTTTATCAGGCTGAGTGATGCAGGCAACGATATTATATTGATGATTCAGCAGCGTAAGTAACGGTGACACCGAAAACGCTGGTGTTCCCATATATATTATCCTATATTTGCTGATCGTCAAAACCCTCCTCCATAGAATTCAAATCGAGAAATTCAATGGCTTTATCGCTGAATAGTATTCCATCAAAGTGATCCAGTTCATGACAGAGCGCAACAGCCAGAAGGCCCTCTCCTTCAATGGCTTTGGCGTTTCCGAACCTGTCCTGATAATTAACGACCACTTTTTCCGGCCGCTCGACTCTTCCATAAACTTCAGGGATAGATAAACAACCTTCGATATCAATTTTACTTCCGGAGGTTTCTACCACTTTCCCGTTTATAACTTCGATAAGTCCTTCACCATCATCTATGACAGCAACTCTTTTCAGAATACCAACCTGCACTGCTGCCAATCCGACACCCGGAGCGGCATACATTGTCTCGGCCATATCATCAAGCAATTCATGTAACCTGCTGTCAAATTTGACAACTTCTCTGGAATGCTTTCTTAAAATCTCATCTTCTTCTGTTCGTATATTTCTTATTGCCATTTTTACCACCTGTTATTAATTATATCATATCAATTCCATCGATATCTATTGAACACTTTACACTCTTTGGAAGCTTCCTGTAAATATAATTATAAAAACTTCTCATTTTTTTAAGTAATTCACTGCTATTATACCCTTTAACCACCACTCTGTATCGATAATTGTTGTTGATCATCGAGACAGGATCCTTTGCTTTGTAGGAAACATCAACATGCATTTCCTTTAACAGATTCTCCGCTTTAGTCATCCAGAAAAGGATGTCCTTCTCATAGCTGCCTGATAATATGATTTTTCCGATTATTCCAAAAGGAGGGTACAAAAGCTGCTCTCTGACTGCCATCTCATAAGCATAGAAATCATAATAGTCCTGCTTGACTCCGAAGGTGATGGCGTGATTATCAACATCATATGCCTGAATGACAGCTCTTCCTTCTTTTTCACCTCTCCCTGATCTTCCAACTGCCTGGGTTATCAGCTGAAATGCTCTCTCTTCAGAGAAAATGCTGAATCCTTTTGTCAGTGTGTCTGCTGCAAGGATACCCACCAATGTCACATTCCCGAAATCATGACCTTTAGCTATCATCTGTGTACCAATTAATATATTCACATTTTCATTCCTGAATTGATCAAGAATGGCCACATGGGAGTTCTTGTATCCAGTTGTGTCCAGATCCATTCTAAGAACTGTCGCCTCTTCGAAAATCTCTTTGATCTGTTCCTCCACTTTTTCAGTTCCCACTCCGAAGCTGGCAATATGGCTTTCCCCACATGAAGGACATTTTTCCGGAATATGTTTGATTAACCCGCAATAGTGGCAGAACAGTCTATTTCTGTTCTTATGATATGTCATGGACACATCGCAGGCATCACATTTGATTACTTCACCACAATCACGGCATAAATAGAAGTTCTCATACCCTCTTCTATTGAGAAACAGCATTGTCTGTTCTTTATTTTCAATGTTCTTCCGTATTTCTTCTTGCAGTTTCTCACTGAAAATACTTCTGTTATTTTTGATGAACTCTTCTTTCATATCCACTATTGAGACCTGCGGAAGTTGTTCTTTAGTGACTCTTTCATCAATGGTGATGACAGCGTCTTCCTTTTTGAAAAGATGATATGTGGTAACTGAAGGGGTGGCTGATCCTAGAACCAGTACACATTTGTCTATTCTGCATCTCATATTTGCCACATCAACTGCACTGTATTTCGGAGTTGTTTCGCTTTTATATGATGTTTCATGTTCTTCATCAATGATAATCAGGCCAAGTTGATCAAAAGGAGCAAATACACATGACCGTGCACCCAGGGCTATGCTCACTTTCTTATCTTTTATCTTCTTCCACTCTTCATACCTTTCAACCACTGATAATCTGCTGTGAAGTACGGCTACTTCATTCCCGAAACGTCCCATGAACCTTCTGATCATTATAGGAGTCAGTGATATCTCAGGAACCAGAATAATGACTTGCTTCCCTTTTTCAATGACTTTTCTGGCAAGTTGCAGATAGATTTCAGTTTTCCCGCTCCCTGTGATCCCTTTAATAAGGAACCGGTTGAATGAGTCACTTTCAAATGCATCAGATATACGTGAAACAGCCTGTTCCTGATGATAAGATAATTGATCGGGGACAAAGGTTTCAAGGTCTGTCATCGTTAAGGGTTTTCGCTGTTCTTCCTGCTCAAATACTGTAACGAATCCTTTTTTTGAAAGTGTATTCACAGTAGAAGATGAAATATTTTCGTAGTTCTGCAGGTCAGATACAGTCAGGGTGTCATAATCAAGAAGGAGTTCAATGAGTCTGATCTGTTTTTCATTATTGAATTCATACGATTCAATCAGCTCAGCAGCATTTTCCCGGCTAACTGCCAGCTTGACTCTTTTAACAAACCTGCTGTTCACATTCTTCTGCTCTTCTTCAATAACAGTTAATAAAGAATAATCAATCGGGCTGTGATTCTTCATATATGTGCTTAATTTGATTTTTTTACCGTCTATGAGTACATATTTTTCTTTTTTTATCTTAGCGCCGGTAGGTATCATCATGTTGATTGCCTGTGAATAAGTACAGAAATATTTGTCTTTTATTTCTTTGGCCAGTTTAATCTGATTTTTTGAAATTACACTGTCACTGTCAACAATATTGATTATTTGTTTTAATTTATATTGATCTTTATTGGTTTCTTTCTCAACAAAATCAAGAAAATAGGCTAATCTTATAGAATTCCCTCTGCCAAAAGGAACATTGACTCTGACACCCGTTACCAGCGAATTTTCCAAAGATTCTGGTACTTCATAATAATAGACTTTATCAAAGTCCTTTGTGGTGTTATCAATTAGAACAGCCCCTACTTTCAATTCAGCCTCCCATGCTTTCTTTATCATACTGATCAGCTTTATCAAATTTTCTTTCAAAGACTCTTTCTATATATTTTCTTGAAATGAAATATAGTTCATTGATAGTTGTTTCAGGAACAGTAAACCCATAAAGTTCCTTGTTATCGCAAAGAGAAATGTAATTGATTGTTTTGCAGGAGATGTCCCCTATTGAAAAACCTTCCTGACAGCAGACTAACCCGCCTTCACTGACAGAAAACTTCATGTTGGCCTTTTCACTTCCGCACTCCACACAGCAGTCCATATACGGGGCTAACCCGTTCAATGCAGCAATTCTGAATTCATAAACTACAGTCAGCAGTCTGATATCCATTTTATCTTTTGCCAAGACATACAGTGTATTCAAAAGCAGTTTCATCACATCTTCATCCGGTTGTTCTTCCATTACGACACTGGATGCGATTTCCACATAATGGGCTGCAAAATAGAATTTCTTCAGATCACTGGATATACCGGATAAGTCCATCAGCATGGTGGCACCGATCAGCACATTTCTCTGATTCGTATTAACCATTTCAAAGGTTCCACAGTAGAATACTCTGGCAATATGAGCTAATTTCGCATTTGGTTTCTGTACTCCCTTGGCAATACAGGTTATTTTTCCTTTTTCAAAAGTCAAGACTGTGATAATCTTGTCACTTTCATTGAAATCAACACATTTTATGACAATACCTTTTACCTGAAAATTGCTCATTCGTCTTTGTATCCTAAATTCTTCAACATGAAGCTAGAGTTTCTCCAGTCTTCTTTGACCTTCACCCATAGGACAAGGTATACCTTGCATGCTAAAAGTGATTCAATGTCTTTCCTGGCACTGGTGCCGATTTTTTTCAGCATCGAACCGCTCTTACCGATAATAATTCCCTTATGTGACTTTTTTTCACAGTAGATAGTGGCTTCTATATCAATAAGTTCACTGTTTTCACGTTCTTTGAAGCTCATGATTTCAACCCCTACTCCGTGGGGAACTTCTTCTCGAAGGAATAAAAGCACTTTTTCTCTGATATATTCAGCAACAATCAGTTTTTCCGGTTGATCAGTGATTTCATCCCCTTCAAAATACATCGGTCCCTCCGAAAGGCAATCAAAGATTACTTTCTCAAGGTTCTCCGTATTATCCTTATTGGTGACACTGACAGGAATAATGCTTGAAAATGACATTTGCTTAGAGAATTTGTCAATTGTATTCAACACTTCACTTTTATCACATCTGTCGATTTTATTAATCAGCAGAATGACATTTTTGTTTACTTCCTTCAGTTTTTCAAGGATTTCAAGATCTCCAGCACTGATATCTTTTTTCACCGGTTCCACCATATAGATGACACAGTCAACATCATTTAATGAATTCATGGCCTGTTTAACCATAAATGTCCCTAACTTGTTCTGCGGGTTGTGAATACCTGGAGTGTCAAGGAATACAATCTGCCCCTTTTCATTAGTTAAAATAGCTCTAATAGTATTTCTTGTTGTCTGTGGTCTCGGTGACATGATGCTGATTTTCTGACCTGTCAAAAAATTGGTCAATGTTGATTTTCCAACATTTGGCCTTCCTATCACTGAAACAAAACCTGATTTAAATGTCATTCCTGTTTTCCTTTCGTTTCATGAGTGAACATGAACGGAATCATATCATCTAACTGATATTCCTTATATTCCTCATTTTTATTTCCGACATAGACTTTCGCGTCTTTTTTCATGAACTCACTCATCACCTGCCTGCATGCTCCGCATGGATAAGCAAATCCATCAAAATCACCAGTCACAGCAATAGCCGAAATGTCACTCTCTCCTTCTGAAATCGCTTTGAAAATCGCTACTCTTTCAGCACAAATCGTTGAACCGTATGCTGCGTTTTCTATATTGGTTCCTCTATATATTCTACCACTTTTTCCTGTCACTGCAGCACCGATTTTTATGTTCGAATATGGTGAATATGAGTGTTTCAAAGCTTCATAAGCCTCATCGATCAATTTATTCATATGATTACCTCCATGATTCTAAATAATAAAAGAGCCACTGTAACACCAAGCAGCGCTCCGAATACGACTTCAAGAAAACTGTGTATCTTTGTTTCCAGCCTGCTTTCTGCTACCATTGCTGCAATCAGAAATGAAAAAATGGAAGCATAGACATTGGTTGTGATAACGGTGATTCCAGTTGCAAGGCAAAAAGCAACCGCACTATGCCCTGAAGGAAATCCGCCTTTTAAATGAGTACCACCTTTAGTGAGTTTTTTAATGATGACGACGCTGATTGCTGTGATGATAACACTTAATATAATCAGATAAAGCGGTGAATTTCTCACCACATCAATAACGACATTCATTTCACTTTGTGCTGACTTATTGAAAACAACAATTCCCACAAGCACCGCAAAAGCTGTGGCAACCAGCACAGCACCTGCTGAAATATCCTTGGCTGTTTTTATATATGCATTTTCTTCTTTTGTGACTGCATCTCCTAATTTTTCAATGGCAGTATTAAACATTTCTGTTATGAAAACCAGTGCCACAGCCAAAGAAAGAAACAGAAATTCACTTTGAGTCAGCTTAAAGAAAAAGCTCATGATCAATACCAATAAAGCTGCTATAATGTGAATTTTCATGTTTCTTTCACTCTTTATCGCAGAAAACAGTCCTGTGATGGCAATATTGAAGCTTTTAAGAAGCTTACTTGATCTCATTTTCTTCATCGATGATACCCTTCCTTATGAAGTAACTCCTCCTGCTTATTGCGCATCTTTATTTCTCTTTCCTCTGTATCATGATCATATCCGAGAAGATGCAGTATCCCATGTGTCAGTAAAAAGGCGGTTTCTCTTTCAAAGGAATGGTTATAAGTTTCTGACTGTTCTACGATTTTCTCATATGAAATTATGATATCTCCCAGAAAAAGATAGTCCTTTTCAAGGTCATAGGCTTCATAAAAGAGTTCACCGTCATAATTATTAAGCATGGGAAATGACAGCACATCAGTCGCCTGGTCAATCTTTCTGAAATTCTTATTATATTCTCTGATTCCCTTATTATCAGAAATAAGTACATTGATTTTAAACTTGACCGGATAATCATTTGTGCATGATGAAAGCGTTTTTATGATTTTTTTTATTCTATGAGAATATTTGTTTCTTTTCTCTACAATAACCTTAACCCTTGTCTTCATCATTGCTTACCTCAATTTTGTCCGGATATTGTATTCTGGAATGGAAATATCCGCTGAACACTCTGGTAAACGCATCAGCAATATCATCTAAATCTTTCAGAGTCAAATCACATAAATCCAGCTGGCCGTCTTCAAGACGTTCTTTAATCAGTTTTCTGATGTACCCTTCAATTTCTCCTTTTGAAGTTTTATTCATTGATCTGACACTAGCTTCGACACTGTCAGCAAGCATGACGACTGCTGATTCCTTTGTTGTCGGTCTGGGCCCCGGATATCTGAAATCTCTTTCATTCACTTTTTCAGTTTGAGAGGCTTTATGATAAAAATACTGTACAAGGGTAGTGCCATGGTGTTCGATGATGATATTTCTAATGATATGCGGTAATTTGTTTTTCTTAGCCAGCTCTTCACCGTCTTTCGGATGATTAATAATCACAAATGTGCTTAGGGAAGGTGTCATCTTGTCATGAGGATTCGATTTGGTTGTCTGATTCTCAGAGAAGAAAGCAGGTCTGTTCAGTTTCCCGATATCATGATAGTAAGCACCTACTCTTGCAAGCAATCCGTTCGCTCCTACAGCCTCTGCTCCGGTTTCAGCAAGGTTCCCCACCATCAGACTATGATGATAAGTTCCAGGTGCTTCTAAAAGAAGTCTGTTGATCAGAGGTTGACTTGGATTGGAAAGTTCCAGTAGTTTAAATGGCGTAATGATATTGAACAGACTTTCAAACACCGGTAATAGCCCTAAAGCAATAACAGATGAGATGATACTGGCAATAGCCATGAATGCAAAGTCATTTAAAATGGATTGTATCTGAATATTATTAATCAGAGAAATGGTCAATAAAATAATTATATTCAAAAATCCGACAATAATACCAGATAAAGCATATTTTAATCGATTGTTTGTGCTTTTAACCAGAAATACAGAGATGATACTGCCGATGATCACAATGGTCATGTATTCCACACTGGCATTCAGCATGATTGTCAGAAGTATTGCCAATGGTACGGTAATGATGATAGCAAGCTTATAGTCAGTCAACATGCTTAAAAGCATAGGTACAATCAGTATCGGAATAATCAGATAATAATTTGAAGGGATGAAATAAGCAAATGCAAATAAAATGAGTATCACAATGCAAATCAGAATCAGCTGTTTAACATTCATGTCATATTTTTTCAATATCATTTTCTTGAATGCGAAAATCGGAAGCAGCATCAATCCTATTAAAACAAAAATACCAGAAAGAAGAATAACATAATTCTGATTTTTAAACAGGCTCATATCTTCCAGTAAACGTATATTGTTTTCTGACACAGTCTCTCCCTTGACAGTGAGTCTGGTTCCTTTTTTTATAATAACAGGATAATTATTGATCACATCTTCATAGACGCTGTCCTTCAAAGCATTGGTTGCTTCAATATCAACAATACTGTTATCCCGCAGAAATCTTGCTGTCACCTGTTCGCTGAACAGAATGATTGAATCGTCTGAGAAGATTTTTTTCAGTTCCTGTGTGACCAGTTCAGCATTGTCTGCGATATTGTCCTTTCCGATTTCCTTAGCCTGTATCCCTGTGAATATCACCTTATATTTATTTTTGAAATTCTCATATTCGAGTAAAGAGATGTCACTTAAGAGATGTCGAACCAGCGCATCGTTAAAAGTCATGCCCATGTTATTCCCAAAGGCGATATATCCGTCAATAATTGCCTGTCTGTCTTCTTCAGTATTATAATCAGACTGAAGTGCCAATGACATTTTAGTTCTGAAAGTATCAGTAGAGTTGAAGAACTTAATGATATCATCAAATGAAGCATATGTTTTCTCATCTATGTTGATGACTATATTCGCCACATTCTTTTTTGCATTCTCCGCTTTAATGATTGTGGCTTTTTCATCATAAAAGTCTTTAAGCACTGTTGTATCCCTTGTTGCTTTTTTTTCACTGTCTATTAAAGGTGAAACAGGATTTATTTTCAAAGCAATCAGTATGGTCAGAATCATTGCACAAATCAGGATAATCACTACAGAAAAGAATATCTTCTTCCTGTATTCTCTTTTTTCGCTTTTCTCATTAATCATTGTTTCTTCACCCTGCTTTTACTTGCTTCATGTTTATCATAGGCTTTGATGATCTTTTGAACCAGCTCATGTCTCACCACATCTTTTTCAGTAAGTTTGACAAACGATATGCCTTCAATGTTCTTCAATATCCGTTCAGCCTCCACCAGGCCTGACTTTCTATCATCAGGAAGGTCAATCTGAGTAACATCTCCAGTGATAATCACTTTTGAACCGAATCCCATTCTGGTTAAAAACATTTTCATCTGCTGTGGCGTCGTATTCTGCGCTTCATCCAGTATGATAAAAGAATTATCAAGTGTTCTTCCTCTCATATAAGCTAAAGGAACAATTTCAATCAGTCCTTTTTCCTTATTTCTCTGAAAAGATTCACTTCCCATGATTTCAAACAATGCATCATAGAGCGGACGAAGGTACGGGTCTATTTTACTTTGCAGGTCTCCAGGTAAAAAACCCAGTTTTTCACCTGCTTCAACTGCTGGTCTTGTCAGAATGATACGATAGAATTCATCTTTACGAAATGCTGTCACCGCCATGGCAATAGCCAGAAAAGTCTTTCCGGTTCCTGCTGGTCCGATTGAAAAAACAATATCGTTTCCTTTAATCGCATTCACATATTTCTTTTGCCCATATGTTTTTGATTTGACAGGATTGCCTCTTGAATTCAGGCATATATAATCGATAGGATAATCATCATGTTTTACCCCATGTTCTTTGGCAATGGAGGCAAGATAGGTGATGTTCTGTTTGGTAATCACATCCCCTTCCTTGGCAATCGGCATAATCTGTTTGATTAACTCATATGCACTTTCCACATTTTCTTCTTCACCAATTATTTTTATATCAGTTCCTCT
>JAFGUQ010000148.1 GCA_016938455.1 Clostridia bacterium | reverse complement strand
ATCCGGAGAAGAACCATATACCCTTGCGATGATTATCAATGATTTTTTGAAAGATGAAGTCACATTATGGGAAAGATCTGTTTTAGCTACAGATATCTCCACTAATGTACTTGAAAAGGCAAAAAAAGGAATTTTCTATAAAGAAGAAGTAAATAAACTTCCAGATTTATATAAATCAAAGTATTTTAAAAAATTAAATGAGGATCAATACAAGTTAGTTCCTGATATTGCAAATCATGTTGTGTTTGGTATTTTCAACTTAATGACTCCTCAATTTCCTTTTAAAAAGAAATTTGATGTCATCTTCTGCAGGAATGTCATGATTTATTTTGAGAAAGATGTAAAAATGAAATTAATCAGTAAGTTTTATGATCATCTTGCTAGTGGAGGATATCTGTTTATCGGACAGGCAGAGTCGATTCCGAGAAATGAAACTAAATTTAAGTATGTCATGCCGGCAGTATATATGAAGGAGTAGAAGAATGGTACTAAGAAAAAAATTAAGAGTACTGGTCGTTGAAGATTCTCTTTTTTTCAGAGAAGTGCTGGTACAGGGAATAGAATCTGATGGCGGGATTGAAGTTGTAGGTACTGCTGGAGATCCATATGAAGCGCGGGACAAGATAATTTCACTGAAACCTGATGTGGTCACACTTGACGTTGAGATGCCGAGAATGTCTGGTATTGAATTTCTGCAGAAATTAATACCGCAATACCCATTACCTGTTGTCATGGTCAGTGCGGCAAATACCAGAGTTTTTGATGCGATAAACGCCGGTGCGGTGGATTTTGTCAGAAAACCTGAGTCGAAAAGTCCTGATGATTTAAAAATCTTTTTCAATGAAATCAATATGAAAATAAAAATAGCTTCCACTGCAAAGTTGAAACAGGCAGTGTCATCTATGAATGCTGCAACAAGAACGATGCAGGGGCATACCTCGTCTGCAGACTATGTTATTGCCATTGGAGCATCCACAGGAGGAACTGAAGCTTTATACAGTGTTTTGAAACAGTTTCCTTCAAACACACCAGGAGTAGTTATTGTACAGCATATGCCTCCTGTTTTCACTAAGATGTATGCCGACAGATTAAATAACAGTTTTGATTTTGAGGTTAAAGAAGCTGAGGATGGTGATGTCATAAAAGCAGGCAGAGTTATCATTGCCAAAGGTGGTGTTCAGATGAAAGTTGTTAAACGACAGAACAATTATTATGTAAAAGTCTTTGAAGGTGAGAAAGTAAGCGGTCATTGTCCATCGGTGGATGTTCTTTTTCAGTCTGTAGCAGAAGCAGTCAGGGATAAAGCTGTGGGGGTTATTCTGACTGGGATGGGAACTGACGGAGCTAAAGGGTTACTTGAAATGAAAAAAAACGGAGCTTTTACCGTTGGACAGGATGAAGCTTCCAGTATCGTTTATGGGATGCCGAAAGTAGCTTACAATATAGGAGCGGTAGAGGTTCAATGCTCCCTAGATGATGTGGCTCATACGGTATTCAAATACCTGAAATAATAAAACTTTTAATTTAATTACAAATTTAGTATAATAGAACTGTCCAGAGAAGCTGGTCAACTTAACGCATAAGTGTAAGGGGTCTATTATGAAAATTAAATATCTGGGTCATTCATGTTTTTCGATTATAAACAGAAATGAGAAAGTCTTAATTTGCGATCCGTTTGACAGCACAATTGGTTATACTATGGCTACCGTAGAAGCTGACATTGTCACCATCAGCCATTCTCATCACGATCACAGCAACTTGAAAAAAGTAAAAGGATCTTATGATCTGATTAAAACATCTAAAATCTACAGCGGAAACGGATTCAATATCTCAAGTATGGGAACATTTCATGATGCTTTCAAGGGCAGCAAGAGAGGGAATAATCTGTCATATATCATTACTTGTGATGGTGTTTCTGTCTGCCATTTAGGTGATTTGGGTCATATGCTTTCCCCAAAGCAACTGAATATGGTAAAGGATGTATCAGCTTTCTTTTTACCGGTGGGAGGAACATTCACGCTGGATAAAAAAAACCTCCAAAAGCTGGTAAAAAAACTTCAGGATAAAATAATCATACCTATGCATTATAAGACTGAAGACTGCAAGTTACCTATCAGTGATTTAGATGATTACCTGAAATCAACGTTTCTTCATACATTCAGAATGAGTGAACTTGACATATCTTCAGACAATTTGAGCAGTTTTTCGCCAGGGAATTATATTCTTGACATAATCAGCGCATGGGATAAAAAGTAAGACTCCATATAAAACCCTGTTCACTTCATATGAAAAGGGCTTTATATTCCAAAATGGATCTTATAATTAATGATGATAATGCATTTACAAAAAGACACCGGTAATAGTTTTCCAGCTTAGTTTTTAAAGCTGCTATTCATACCTAGTGAATTCAAATGTAAATGGAATAGAATTGTTTTTATTGATAATCAACTTAAAAAATGACATTCCACTGAACAATGGTTGTTCATTAACTGGTTCTATCACAAACTCATATTCACCATCATCCAAATCGAATTTTGCATAAAACCAGTAAGGATTACATTTTGCCTGCTGATACACTATTTCAGTTCCTTTCTTGATGGTTATATTTACATTGTATTTCACATCAAAACCGATATATTTATATTCGTTTTGATTATCATCGACAATATATGGCTCTATTGAAAAACCTTCTTTTAATTGACGGGAATAAATCTTCTCAATGTGGCCATTGTACCCGACTGATTTTGTACGGTTGACTTGAATAATGTGTATGCTTCCGTTATATATATCACCATATTGAGAGGAGAGATTCAGGTATATTGTATCTTTGTCATCACAGGTAAAAACACTTATAGTTCTGCTTTCCGGCACTTCATGCCAAACCTCAAAATTGATGGTCTTTGTGTACAGCTGCAGCAGATAGAAATTGAATTCATCAAGGTCCTGGCTAAAAGTCAGGACAGTCTTTTTGTAATTGTCATTTTGAAGTGTGAACTCAATATATTTACTATCCATATTCACATCAAACAGTTTATTGACCATGACATATTCATTGAAACAGTAGTTCATTGCAAGGTTACAAGCAGATACATTGGTATAAAACTGTTTACTGAATGAGTTATCAAATGTTCCTCGATGACCTTCATCAATATCTCTCGGCACATCCAGGAAATCCACTGAAGGCAGTAAATAATATTCGCATTTCCCTCCATTGTCCAGATGACCGGTCAACTCAATTTTGCTTGACAGACAATCTGTCAGATTCAACTCCTGACTGATATCTTTTTTTGACTTGATATCAGCATTGCTGATTGTATTTTGAATGAATATACCATATTCCTGGCTGTCATAAGAAAGTAAGTATTTCATGTCATCATCAAAATAGCTGACTATATCCAAAAGGATATAATCACCAATTGACTGTGTCTTGAAATGTGTATTAAGTGAATAGCCATGTTTGCTGCCATCATTAGAATTTATAGAAATATTTTCATTACCAGCCTGAAAAGTATATTTGAAATTCTCAAGTAGCATGTTGCTGTTTTCAGTATCCTTGAGAGAGATGGCAATTCGACATAAGACATCTGCAGATCTATTGTAAGTAAAGGGATCAACTGATTCATTTTCAACAGGCATTGAAGGACTTAAGCTGACAGCTGGCGGTACTGATGCAGGCTGTCCGGTGCTTGAAGAGCTCGTGCTGGTAACTGGGCTTACATAATCCTTGTTGGCAATCCCAATGCTGTTTCTGACAAATGTAAACTTATATTTTATTGATTTCAAGGGATTGTAATCCAAAGTAAAATATGAAGTCACATTAAATAAATCATTCTGTTTCACCGGAGAAACCTCAACCTGATAAATACCCTGTGTCATAACCGCATCTAATGTATCATCACTTGAATCAATGACCTGCTCATGAACAGACTTTCCATCTTTGATTATTTTAAAGATGAAGTCATAGGTATTATCAGTTTTTATGTTATCAATTTTAGAATTGTAATACTTCATCGGGTTCAGATCTTCATCAATCATCCTGAAGCTGAGACCTGTTTTATTATCAATGGTATCAAAAGCAGTTATTTCATTTATATAGATATTTTTACCAATAATCATTTTATCTTTAATCGGAATGGTTGAGATGGATGATTCTTGCATACTTTGTTCGAACTTATCAAATAGAAGATAGGCGTTGACATGAGCGCTGTTTGTGAATAAGTTCAATGACAGACTATCATCTAAAGTTCCCTTGAGCTCCATAGTAGAACCGGAAAAAAGGATTTCATAATATTTGAAGTCATGAAGATTATCACTTAAACAGATTGATTTCATATTATCAGTCATACCGCTTTTTGTTATATTTACAATGTTCCCATCGAGCTTCAATTCCGGTTCATTATAAACATACACATTGTTACTGTTAAAGAAATTAACATACAATGAAACACTTTCTTTGTTAGAACAGATTGTCTTATATGGTGAGCTGGAAAAAGCACCTGTGATTCCACCGACAAAATCTATCCCAAGATTCATTCCACTGACATAGGCTTTAAGCACATAATCGACAGATCCTTCTGCTAAAGCATTCTCATCAATTGCAATGACTGAGCGTTGTAAGTCAACTAGCTTGTATTCTCTATAAAGAATATCACCTTCGCTGATATCGCTATCATTGATTTTCTCATTTATTAAAAACCCATATTCTTGGCTGTCTACTGCTAAGATAAAGGTGATCATCTGGTTTTCTTCAAGATATATCGAAAGGTAATCATTCTCAAAAGATGCGGTGAATACTTTTCCACGAGGACTTTCAGCGGCATGACCAATGGATTTATCCACCTCTAAAGTTCGGGTTCCGTTTGAGATGGTAAACATCCCGTCTCTCAAATCAATACGTTTTCCTGAATCGTCTACAATGCAGATGTTGATTTTAGAATAGTAACCTTTTAAATCGGCAGCTTCATCATAATCATAACCAAGATCAAGCTTTTTTGTCCCTCTGAAGAAAAGGACATTATTTCTCATGTATTCTGCTGAATCAATGACAAGGGAGAACATGGAAAGTACTTGTCCTTCACCATTATCATCAAGACTTCTCACTACAACTTCATATTCACCTGGTGCCAGGTCTTTATCGACAGTATTGTAGAAATCATCAGTAGTGCTTTCATATATTGAATTATTGTCCTGAATGACAACATAGTTGACTGCTTGATTCTCAATATAATCAATGGTCTCATCACCGTCTTTAACAATAAGACCTTCGATTACCTTATCATCTGGGTCAATACCTGCTGTAACATTATTATTTCCTTTAAGCAGAAAAGCTGAAAAGAAAGGGCTGTCATTTACAATGCTGTTAACTGAGGGAATAAAATTGATTGCAGCAACAATTATAATCAATATGGAAAGAATAATACAAAAACTTTTCAGAAACTTTTTAAAATGCGATTTTCTTCTTATTTTTCTCATGGCTGATTTTGTTTTTTCTTCTAAATGTTCACTGATTTTATAATCTTTTTTATATTCATTCATTTGATATTTCCTCCTCATAAGATAACTGAAGCTTAAGACTGTCAAGTCTTCTGTAAAGCCTGGTTTTTACCGAGTTATGAGGTAAATCTAATATCTCTCCGATTTCCTTCAGGGTATAACCCTGGTAATACTTCAGGTAAATAATTAAACGATCCTGTTCTGGGATTGAATTCAATGCATCTAAAAGGTCGATGTTTTCCGGATCATCTTCATAAAAATCAGCATCAGGAGAACTTTCAAGTTCGATGACATGGATTCGCTTATCCAGAACTTTTTTGCATTCATTAATCACTATTTTAATATACCAAGTAGAAAAATATCCTTGATTCTTCAATTTACCAATGTACTTATATGCATATAGCATACTGCTTGAGATAACATCCAATGCATCCTGTTCATTATGAAGGTAACAGATTGCAATACGGTATACCTGCTCATTCATTTCAGTTACAATGGTTTCAAATGCTTTATGGTTCCCTCTGATGGCTTTATTGACTGTTTCAAAATCCATAATTCCCCCCTATACAGTATTAGATATCATTTTTTTGAATAATGTTTCATTAAATTAAAAAAAATTCATTATCTTTTTATGATACTGTTATTCATATTGTTTACTTAGATATCCATTAATTCCCCAGTAACAGAATTTTAACAAAATCTGTCTTGTTTCCAGTTTACAATAAATGTTTAATTTCTGCAATCGGTTTTATAAATCAATGATAATGAAAATGATAATATAAAAACCTCATTTATAGTATTCTTACTAAAATGAGGTTTTAATGGAGCCACTAAACGGATTCGAACCGTTGACCCCTTCCTTACCATGGAAGTGCTCTACCTGCTGAGCTATAGCGGCTGATATCTTTGAAATTATACCATATAATTTTTTTAAAATAAAGTCATAATATCAAGGAAATTATTTAAGTTTTATTTTTTTAGTAAAAATATTCATTTTTCTGTCGACAATAGAATAAACAGATGTCGGTCACAGGTTTTAAAAATAAGGTGGTAATTTGAAATATGGCAAATTATGATAATTTTAACGAATTTCAATTAGATGTATTCAGAGAAATCGGGAATATCGGATCTGGTAATGCCGCAACAGCTTTATCATATATATTAAAAGATAAAGTGAATATAACAGTCCCGGTTCTTGAAGTCATCGGAGTTAATGAAATTTCTAATATTCTAGGAGGACCGGAAAATCAGGTAGTTGGAATATTACTGAGTATGACCGGTCAGATTAACGGGATGCTGCTGTTTCTGCTTGAAAAAGAAACGACACATATGCTTCTTAATATTCTATTGAATGAAGATATGCAGAAATTTGAAGATATTTCTGAAATTGGATTATCTGCTCTCATGGAAATCGGAAACATTTTATCCGGATCATATATCGGTGCGCTATCATCGCTGCTCAACCTTGAAATCAGACTGACTATTCCAAAAATTTCTGTTGATATGGTCGGTGCTATTCTAAATTATCCAGCAGCGATTTTCGGAGAAATGGGAGAAAAGCTGATGCTGATTGAAGAAAACTTCTTCACTGATGAATCTTCGATCAAAAGCCATTTGTTGATTATGCCTGAATTGGAATCACTTGAGGTCATTTTAAAAAGTTTAGGAGCCATTTAATGGGGAACAAAATAGTTGTAGGCATTTCTGATTTAAAAGTAGCAAAAGACCCTGATACCATCATTTCATATGCTCTTGGTTCATGTGTTGGCATCTGTCTGTATGACAAAGTTAATAAAGTAGCCGGGTTATCCCATATCCTGCTGCCTTATTCAGATGCCAGCAAAGAAATCAGTAATCCTATGAAGTTTGCAGATACTGCTATTGAAATTTTAGTCAGGCAAATGGTGCAGGCAGGAGGAAAGCAGACTTTTCTGACAGCCAAGATCGCTGGCGGAGCGAATATGTTCGGCTGGGAAGGGGAGACTGTTGGAGATAAAAATGTCACATCAGTCTGCAATGAATTGAAAAGGTTGAGAATCCCGCTTCTGGCCTCTGATGTAGGACTTAATTATGGAAGAACTGTTTCCATAGATGCCACAGACGGGTCAGTAACAATCAAAGCATTGACAAAAGACAGTAAAGTGATTTAGGTAATTAATCTGATAAAACAAGAAGATCCTTAATGTTCTGATTGTTATTGATGCAGTTCAGTATTTTCAGGATATACGGGAAATGCTCTTTCTTGCTTTTTATGTTGGAGATGCTGTTATCCATATAATCTGATGCATAATCTAATAAAGCGGACACAATCTGATTCAAGATTTCTGTCATGCTATGACTGCTGAATGATATGCTGATTTCTTTCAGTGTTCCGGTATAAATCCCTGATTCTGCTCTTGTGATTGAGATATTGAATTTGTACTGGTCAAGAAGTGCTTCTATCTGCTCGGAAGAAAACATGACAAGCATATCTCTGTTTCTTTTAAAAAACACAGGATGGAATCTTATTGCTTCGTCGATATATTGACTCCAGTTTTTTCTAATTTCGGTAGAACTGATTATTTTATTCATCATACACCTCTTTCATATATAACCAGTATAGTTGAGAAAAGTGAGTTTCACAAGAACAAAAAGTACATAGCGTACGCGACACTAAATATCATGATCTTTTTATAAGTATCAGTATTAATAACAGAAATGAGTATGGTATAATATCTTAAAAAGTGAGGTAAGTAACAATGAGTATTTTTGAAATTGGTATGCTGATTTGCTTTGGGCTTGCATGGCCTGCTTCTATCTATAAATCTATTAAATCTAAAAGTACCAGGGGGAAAAGCTTAAATTTTTTGTTAATCATATTAATAGGATATATTTCTGGAATATTGCATAAGATTTTTTATAATCCTGATTTTGTCATTATTTTATATATCATCAATTTCATTATGGTTCTGACGGACATCATGTTATATTTAAACAATCGGAAAGGGGAGAAAGCACTTGAACGGTAGGGAAATCTTTTTAAGAACCTTTGATTTTGAATATACCGACAGACCACTTAAGTGGGAAACACCGGGTATCTGGTCTGCGACCAGAAAAAGGTGGATTACTGAAGGATATGATGAAAACATCAGAGGAAGAGCTTTTTTTGAGTATTTTCATATGGAAGCTCCTGTCTTTTTGCCTTTTAAAGGAGGGTGGACAGGGAACCCTTACTATCCTATGTTTGAGAAAAACACCATTTTCGATGATGGAATCAATGTGACGCATCTGGACAAAGACGGAATCATAAAAAAAGAGAGGAAAAAAGATCCTGACACCAGTATGCCTCAGTTTCTGAAATTCCCTGTGGAAAACAGAAAACAATATGAGAAAGACATCAGACACAGAATGGACTACAGAAGTGACGGGAGATTCCCAGATGACTTTAAACAGCTGATCATGGAATATGAGACAAGAACAGTTCCGCTTGGCATGTATATCATCGGACCTTTTGGGTATCTTAGAAACCTGCTTGGAGACGAGAATCTGATGTATACTCTTTTTGATGACCAGGAATTCATTCATATGATAATGAATGACTGGATGGAGTTCTATCTAGGCTTCATAGAGAAGGTGTGTCAGTCAGTCATTCCGGATTTTGTCATGGTATGGGAAGATATCTGCTATAACATGGGTCCGTTGATATCCCCATTGCAGTTTGAGACATTCATGAGCCCCTACCTCACCATTGTCATCAATAAAATCAGACAGATGAATATTAAAGGAATCATTGTGGATACAGATGGTAATTGTGCCAGTATGTTACCGGTGTATGTCAGATGCGGAGCTAACGGATTCTATCCATTCGAAGTACAGGCTGGAATGGATATCGTTGAAATCAGAAAGCAGTACAAAGAGAATTTTGTCATTATTGGCGGAATTGATAAAAAGGCACTGGCAAAGGATGAACAGGCTATCATGAATGAGGTTGATAAAAAAGTTCCTTTTATGTTACATAGTAAAGGATATATTCCAATGCTTGATCATACAGTACCACCTGATGTGCCGTTTAAGAATTTTGTGTTTTTCATTGAATACATTAGAAAATATTATTAAGGAATTATTTGATCTGTCAGGTTTAACAGAATAAGACATTGAAAAAATATTTTATTTAAAGTCAAAAAATATGGGAATAATCAACCGTGAAAAGTGATATAATCTATTTGAATTATGGAGGTATTGAAGATGACTGAATTGGGGTTACAATTATATTCGTTAAGAAAATATACTAAAGATGATTTTCTGGGAACTATTAAGAAAGTGAAAGAACTTGGTTTTAATGCTGTTGAGTTTGCAGGTTTTTTCGGTGTGAAAGCAAAAGAACTAAAAAAACACCTTGATTACTTAGATATAAAACCGTGTGGCAGCCATACAAGCCTGGATCTGCTGACAGATGAATTCAGTAAAACAATGGAATATAATCTGGAAATCGGGAATCGATATGTTTTCTGTCCGTTTTTACCATCTGATATTGTTAAAGATGAATTCGGATGGAAGAAAGTCAGTGAATTGTTCAATGAAATCGGTGTGAAGTGCAAAGATATGGGAATTCAGTTCGGCTATCATAATCATGCGTTTGAATTTGATGTTTTTAACGGGAAAACCGGATATGAAATCCTTGCAGAAAATACTGACAGAGAGCTGGTCAGTTTACAGCTTGATACATTCTGGGCAGAATATGCCGGGTATAATCCGTTGACCTTAATCGAAAAATACAAAGATAGAATGACATTGCTGCATCTTAAGGAAATGAAAGATATGAAAGAAAAAATTGATACTTCTGCAGGATATGGCATCAGTAACACTGATCAGATTGTCAAGAAGGCAAAAGACATCGGAATTAAATATATAATTCTGGAGCAGGAGCATTTTGAGAGTGACAATCATTTTGACGGAGTGAAAAAAGGCCTTGAATATGTGAAGAAATTAGATTAATCAAACTTAACATAATAGAAATAAAAAGATAATCAATGAGGATTATCTTTTTTTTATAAAAAATTAAAACATATTGACTCAATTGGTCAATCGTAGTATTATTAAATTGACCAATGTGGTCATAGCATAGAAAAAAGGACAGAATGAAGAAAATATGAACGAGATATTAATGAAGCTAGAACCAGAGAAACGAGACAGAATTATCAACAGTGCAATTAACGAATTTGCCAAGTATCCGTATAATTCTGCTTCCACGAACAATATAGTCAAAAATGCAGGCATCTCAAAAGGACTGCTGTTTCATTATTTCGGAAGCAAAAGAGAGCTGTATGAATATTTAAGTAAATTTGTCATCAAGAAGCTGTTTAACGAAGTCAATGAAACTTTAAACTGGGAGCAATCGGATATTTTTGAAAGACTGAAAGAAATCGCCATGGCAAAACTCAGACTTAGCCAAACCTACCCGCTGCTTTTTGAATTCGTCATCTCCATGTTTAAAGAACAGGGAGGTCCTGCTGATTTTAATGCAGTAGTGGAAATCTACCAAAAACAGGGCATTAATATTAAGGAATTATTTGCTAAGTTCTATAGTTATAACATTGATTACTCATTATTCAAAGACCAGAAAAATATTGGTGCCATGGTGGATATCATCAGATGGACCATTGAAAAATTCGGAGAGGAAAAAAGCCTGGTGCTAATAAAAGAAGAAGAATCCATTGATTTCACAAAAATGATTGCAATGATGGATGAATACATTGATGTGCTAAGAAAAGCATTTTATTAAAGAAGTTTTAGGAGGAAGATAAGATGATTTCAGTAAAAAATCTGTCTCATTCGTATAGTAATGATGAGAAACTGGCCGTTAACAACATAAGCTTTGAAGTGACCAAAGGTGAAACATTCGGTTTCCTTGGCCCATCCGGAGCTGGTAAATCAACGACGCAAGGTATTTTAACAGGATTGCTAAAACAACAAAGAGGAGAAGTGATTGTCGCAGGTTATAACACTATGAAGGTTCAGAATGAGAGGTTCAATAAAATCGGGGTATCTTTTGAACAGTCGAATGTATACAGCAAATTGACGGCAAAAGAAAATCTTGAATTCTATGCCAAACTCTTTGATGTCCCGACACGGGATCCTGAAGAACTGATTAGACTTGTCGGACTGGAAGGTAAGGAAAAAGTCAGAGCTGGGGAGTTTTCAAAAGGTATGAAACATCGTCTTACTTTTGCACGCTCTATGATCAATAATCCTGAACTATGGTTTTTAGATGAACCGACAACAGGTCTTGACCCTACTATTGCTGCGACAATAAAAGATATCATAAAGGAACAGGCAGCTCAGGGGACGACTACTTTTCTGACAACGCACAACATGTATATTGCTGATGAATTATGTGATCGTGTCGCATTTATAATTGACGGTGTGATTAAACTGATTGATACTCCAAGAAATCTGAAATTGCAGTATGGACAGAAATTAATTGATATTGAATACATTAATAATGGGAAAGTGATTAAGGAAACCTTGAAGACAATAGATGATCATGACCGAAAACGAATAGGAGAGATTGTCAATAACTATGACATTCAGACTATGCATTCAAAAGAAGCAACACTGGAAGAAATATTCATTCAAGTAACCGGAAGGGGGCTTGTCTAAAATGAAATTATTGAGCAGCTATATAAAGGAAATGAAAATCGCAGCCAGAGGATATTACTTCTATATTGAAATTTTCTTTGCTATATTACTGTTGATTATTCTCCTGGTTGCAGTGAAAGAAAATCCAATCAGCAAGGAAACAGAGTTTCTCTTTTATGATATGCCGGCTGAAATGGTTGATGCCTACTATTCAGCGAGTATTGCAAAAGGTGATGTTAAGGCGGTTGATGATACCATACTTGAAGCCAAAGCAGTTTCCTTTGATGTAACTGATGAAAACACAAAAGAAGTAACAAGTTATGCTTTTGGTGACGAGTCATATCAGTTTAAAACATTCGAAATGATTAATACAAAAACCGGACAACTCACAGAAACAGTCTATATAGCCGATTCTGAAGAAGCGATGATTCATATGAGTTATTTAGAAAAGAAAATTGGAGCAACCATGTCGCTGGATGCGAATGGAGGAATTTTGTATAAGTACTTTACTCAGGGATTTGAAACCACGCGTTTGAAAAACCTGCTGTATATTCTGCATAATGAATCAGGGGCTGCACTAAAAATGACAATGGATAATCAGTCAGTCAGAAAACTGGGAACGATTGAAACACTGAATGCAAGAGAAAACATGGTACCGGTGTTTATTGTATTCATGGGATCGCTGATGGGCTTTTTTATTGTCATGGCATATATCTTCCTTGATAAGTCAGAAGGAGTCATTCGTGCTTTTGCAGTCACACCATCATCAGTATGGAAATACCTGCTCAGCAAGACTCTGGTCATTATGACAACAGTAGCCATATCCTCATCTGTGATTACGATTCCTGTGATGGGAATCCAGCCGAACTATCTTTTATTTTACCTGCTGCTTTTAATTTCGACTTTTTCATTTGCCTCACTGGGTTTATTAATAGCCAGTTTCTTTGATAGTATTTCAAAAGCATTCGGTGCGCTTTACACCATCATGATTATCCTGATGTTACCGGCTTTTTCATACTTCCTGCCAAGCTTTGATCCTTTATGGCTGCGGTTTTTCCCGACCTACCCGCTGCTGCAGAGCTTCAAGGAAATCATTATGGTCAACACTGATGTGGGATATGTATTAGCTAATTCCGGGATATTCCTGGCAGGAGGTCTGATTGTGTTTCTGCTTGCGAATCTGCGGTTCAAGAAAACACTTACGGTATAAGGAGGCTATGCAATGTTAAGAAAAATATTCAGTGTTTTTGGAAGAGATATAAGAACATCGATGAGAGATTCAATGGCGATATTCATTATTGTGATGCCGGTTGTCATGGCTGTTGCCATTACTCTGTTTACTCCTGGGCTCAATGACACCACTGTGAATCTGGCAATGCTGAGAAGTGATGATCCATCACATATAACCTATATGGAACAGTTTGCTAAAGTTGAAGTGTTTGATAATATTGGCGATATTGAAAAACGTGTCAATAAAAGGGATGCTGTAGCAGCTATAGTTCCACTAGAAAGCGGATATGAAATTATCCTTCAGGGAAATGAACCTGATATGGTTGAAAACTATACTGTCATGCTGAATTCGTTATATGAGTTAGGGACGACAAAAGAAGAGACAACCACTACAATGATGTCTTTTGGTCATACGGTTCCTCCGCTTAAAACAATGCTTGTCAATATGCTGATATCGATGACAGTCATGCTGGCTGGAATGCTGATTGCTGTAAGTATAGTCGGTGAAAAAGCTGACAACACCATTAATGCAGTCAATGTGACACCTCTGTCACAGATTGGCTTTGTCATTGGTAAAAGCATGATGGGTGGTCTTGTTGCCATGGGTTCAATCATCGTATCACTGCTGATAACCGGTTATTATGACATAAACTGGTTCATGATTGTGCTGGTAGGTCTGACTTCATTGATTCTGGCTTTTGTGGTAGGCTTTTTACAGGGACTTGCCAGTGATGATGTCATAGAAGCTGCAGGTAATGTCAAAATGATTTTACTTCCTGTTGCAGGATCAATCATAGGATATGAGCTTTTAGCAGACAAATGGCAGTGGACAATGTACTGGAGCCCTTTTTACTGGGCATATAAAGCTAACCTTTTAGTTTTGTCGAAACAGGCGGACTGGCCGACAGTCTTGCTGTGCACAGGAATGGTATTGATACTATCATTGGCTGTTTACTTCCTGGCATTACCGAAAATTAGAAAAGGACTAAGTTAGGATTACTTAAAAATATATAATTCATTAGAAAAGAAAGGGGATTATTATGAGTACTGGTTGGTTATTGGGAGGCCTTGCATGTCTGATTTATGCAGGTGCGGTAGGGTATTTTGGAGGAGTAAAAAAAGCTCCCGGATTGTTGAAAATGGTCAAAATGAAAATCAACAAGAAAATGAGTGATGATGCAGCAGCTAAGATATGCTTATGGGCGGCTATAGTCGTTGGAATATTTGGCATTGTCTGCTTTATTATCGGGGCAAATTAGAAGAGTAATTGAAAATGCTTTCAGAACAGGCTGTCCATATTGGAAGCCTGTTTTTTAAAATAGTTCGATATTGAGCAAAAAAACCATTTATGGTATAATATAAGCCAGTGAAACACTATATATAGCTAAATACAAATGAAAAGGAAATAGAGCATGATAGACAAAAGAAAAGAATATAATAATGAAAGTATATCCGCTTTAAAAGGTGCCGACCGTGTCAGAAAACGTCCAGCAGTTATTTTTGGATCTGATGGACTTCTTGGTTGCCAGCATTCATTTTTCGAAATTCTCTCCAATTCAATTGATGAGGCCCGTGAGGGATCAGGAGAGGTCATTGAAGTCATCAAGCATAAAGATAAATCAATCACTGTCAAAGACAATGGCAGAGGGACCCCGGTAGATTACAACCAGAAGGAAAGAATATTCAACTGGAAGCTGATTTACTGTGAACTGTATGCAGGAAGTAAATATAATAACAATGAAGAAGGGACATATGCTTATAGTCTGGGGTTAAATGGACTTGGATGCTGTGCCACTCAGTATTCATCAGAGTATATGGATATAGAAGTTTTCAGAGACGGCTATAAGTATAATCTTCACTTTGAAGAAGGTAATAATAAAGGCGGCCTTTTAAAAGAAAAAACAAAAGTCAAAGAAACAGGAACCATGACAAGATGGAAACCAGATTTAAAAGTCTTTACAGATATAGATATTCCACTTGAGTATTATCAGGATGTTCTGCGAAAACAGGCTGTTGTCAACAGCGGACTTAAATTTACTCTTTACGATGAAGAGAATGATGCACATTATGAGTTCTGTTATGAGAGAGGTGTAGAACAGTACCTTGAAGAAGTAGTAGGTGATAAGAGCATCACACCACTGGTGACTTTCAATGAACAGACAAAAGGAAGAGACAGGGACGACAAAGAAGACTATAAAGTGAAAATGTCAGTCACATTCTGCTTCTGCAATGAAATCAACCTGATTGAATATTACCACAACTCCAGTTTTCTAGAACATGGCGGTGCTCCGGACAAAGCTGTGAAAACAGCATTTGCCTATGCGATTGATAAATATCTGTCCAGTGAAGGAAAATACACAAAAAACGAAAGTAAAATCAGCTTCAATGATATTCAAGACAGTCTTGTGCTGGTCAGCAATTCCTTTTCAACCGTGACAAGTTATGCAAATCAAACCAAAAAAGCAATCACCAATAAGTTCATTCAATCTGCCATGACAGAGTTTCTGAAACATCATCTTGAAATCTACTTCATTGAAAATAAAGCAGATGCTCAGAAGATTGCCGATCAGGTTCTGATTAATAAGAGAAGTGCGGAGTCAGCCGAAAAAACACGAATCAATATCAAGAAGGAACTGAGTAAAGGCCTTGACATGAATAACAGAGTCAAGAAATTCGTTGATTGCAGAAGCAAGGACCTGGCTAAAAGAGAAGTATATATTGTAGAAGGAGATTCTGCATTGGGCTCATGTAAAATGGGAAGAGATGCGGATTTTCAAGCGATTATGCCGGTAAGAGGAAAGATATTGAACTGCCTGAAATCCGATTATGGAAGGATATTCAGCAGTGACATCATCATGGATCTTTTAAAAGTACTTGGCTGTGGGGTAGAAATAAAAACAAAGCATGCTAAGAAAAATCAGGATACCTTTGATATTAATAAGCTGAATTGGGATAAGGTGATCATCTGCACAGATGCAGACTATGATGGATATCATATCAGAACAATGATTCTTACAATGCTTTACAGGTTGGTTCCATCATTAATCAGCCATGGTAAAATATTCATTGCTGAATCACCGCTGTTTGAAATCACCTGCGATAATGAAACAAAATTTGCGTATAATGAAGATGAAAAAAAGCAGATTGTAGAAGAGCTTTCGAAAAAAGATAAAAAAATCATCATTCAACGTTCAAAGGGATTAGGAGAGAATGAACCGCAGATGATGTGGCAGACCACGATGAACCCGGAAACCAGAAGACTGATACAGGTACTGCCTGATAACATCATAAGAACAGAAGAAAAATTTGACCTGCTGTTAGGAGATAATTTACAGGGAAGAAAGGACTATATCCAGGAAAAAGGCCATTTATATTATGACATGCTGGATGTCAGTTAGGAAAACATGATGACAGATAATTATATTGTTAAAGAAAAAATTACAGATACGCTGGAAAAGAATTTTATGCCATATGCCATGAGTGTCATTGTTTCAAGAGCTATTCCCAGTATAGACGGGCTGAAACCATCGCATCGTAAACTGCTGTACACCATGTATAAGATGGGGCTGATCAATGGTCCGAGGACCAAATCAGCCAATGTAGTAGGACAGACCATGAAACTTAATCCTCATGGGGATCAGGCTATTTATGAGACTCTTGTCAGACTGACAAAGGGAAATGAATCGCTGCTGCTGCCTTTCATAGACTCAAAAGGAAATTTCGGCAGAGTTTACTCAAGGGAAATGAAATATGCAGCTTCAAGGTATACAGAAGTCAAACTGATGCCGATATGCAAGGAAATGTTCAGAGACATTGATAAGCAGACTGTTCCTTTTGAAGATAATTATGATGGGACTATTTTAGAGCCGACTTTACTGCCAAGTGCTTATCCCAATATTCTGGTTAATACAAGTCAGGGAATCGCTGTCGGGATGGCAAGCAATATGGCAAGCTTCAATTTAAGAGAAGTCTGTGAAGGTGCCATAGAATATATTAAAGACAGCAATGTGGATCTGATTGATTATATCAAAGCACCAGATTTTTCAACTGGGGGTCTGCTCCTTTATTCCAGAGATGAAATCCAGGAAATCTACAGGACAGGAAGAGGCATATTCAAACTCAGAGGGACATACACCGTTGATAAAAGCAAAAGGCATATTGAAATCACTGAAATACCATATACCACTACTGCTGAGGCGATTATTGAATCAATTATCGACCTTGTGAAATCTAATAAGGTAAAAGAGATTTCTGATGTCAGAGATGAAACAGATTTAAACGGATTGAAAATCACGCTCGATATCAGAAAAAATACAGATATTGAAAAGCTGATGAATAAGCTGTATCTTAAAACACCTCTTCAGGATTCGTTCGGGTGTAACTTCAATATTCTTATCAATGGAAGACCCATGGTTCTCAGCTTAAAAGATATCCTGAAATACTGGGTGGAATTCAGAATAGAGTGCATCACCAATCAATTAACCTATGATCTGGCAAGAAACAATGAAAAACTCCACTTGCTACTTGGTTTAGACAGAATTCTCCTCGATATTGATGATGCTATTAAAATTGTCAGAAATACAGAAAAAGAAGATGAAGTGGTTCCAAACCTGATGGCTGCATTTAGAATTGATGAAATCCAGGCGGAATATGTGGCTGAAATAAAGCTGAGGTATTTGAACAGGGAGTATATTCTAAAACGACTAGATGAAATGACCCAGTTAAAAGCAAAGATTGAAGACATCGAGAAGACCTTAAGTGATAAGAAAAGAATAAAGAAAGTGATTATCAGTCAGCTGGATGAGATCATTAAAAAATATGGAGAAGAGCGAAAAACTAAAATCATTGAAGCAGAACATATTGATGATATTTCAAACAGCATTGAGATTGAAGATTATAATCTGAAAGTATTCTTCACTAAAGAGAACTACTTCAAGAAGATTCCATTGACTGCACTAAGAACTGACCCGGAACAGAAAATTAAAAACACCGATCAGTTTGTTCAGGAAATTGAAAGTACAAACAAAACAGAAGTCATTTTCTTTTCAGATAAAGCCAATGCATATAAGATGAAAATGTATCAGATTCCTGACTGTAAAGCAGGTGATTTCGGGGAGTACCTTCCAAATCTTCTTGAAATGGATGAAGGAGAAACCATCATTAAAATGGTGGTTACTGATAAATTTGAAGGAAATATGATCTTCGGTTTTGAAAACGGGAAATGCTCAAAAATACCGTTAAAGAGTTATGAAACCGTACAGAACAGAAAACTTCTGGCAAAAGCCTATTTTACAGGAAGCAATATCAAATACATTGACTTTGTTGAGGACGGTGTTAAATATGAGCTGGTCGCTATTACTGATAACAACAGAGCCCTTATTTTCTCAACAGAAGATATCACCTTGAAAGCAACAAGAGCTTCACAGGGGATAACTATTGTAAAAACCAGAAAAGACGAAAAAGTAAAAGAAATAATCAAGATAGAAGAAGCAAAACTGAAAGATGCCGATAAATACAGAGCAGCAAATGTTCCTGCCACAGCAAGACCGTTATCGGATAAAGACATGAAGCGAAAACAGATCAGCATCTTTGATTTATAGGAGAAACAATGAATAAAAGAAAATTTAGAAAAGCGAATGAGGAAGTGTCAACACTGGGGTTTGGTGCAATGAGACTTCCTGTTACAGACCCTAACGACAGCGGAACAATCAATAAAGAAGAAGCGGCTAAGATGATCAGATATGCTATTGATCATGGAATCAATTATATAGACACAGCCGTTCCTTATCATAATCAGCAAGGTGAAAAATTTGTAGGAGAGGTGCTCAAGGACGGGTATCGTGAAAAAGTATATTTAACCACTAAACTTCCCTGCTGGGACATCAAGGAATATGGGGATTTCGAGAAGATATTTGAAGAGCAGATCAGAAAACTGGATGTTGATTTTCTGGATTTCTACTTATTGCATGCCATGCATAAAAAAACCTGGGATAATGTGAAAAAACTTGGAGTCTTATCCTTCCTTGATCAATTGAAAGAACAGGGGAAAATACGATTCGCAGGTTTTTCATTTCATGACAACCTTGCAACTTTTAAAGAGATCATTGACAGCTATGACTGGGATGTCTGTCAGATTCAGTTTAATTATTTTGATCGTGAAGCAAAAGCATATCTTGATTATGCCAGCAGTAAGGGAATTGATGTCATTGTCATGGAACCGCTTAGAGGTGGTGGACTGGTCAATGAGTTACCGGATGAGATACTTGAATTGTATAACAGTGCTCCGATAAAAAGAAATCTTGCTGAGTGGTCTTTCAGATGGCTTTACAATCACCCTGAAATCAAAGTGATTTTAAGTGGAATGAGCACAATGGAACAAGTAAAGGATAATCTGAGAATTTTTGAAAATGCCCAGGCAAATTCTATGCCTGAGGAAGAGGTGGCAATTGTTGATAAAGCCTATGCCATATTTAAGGATAGAATTTTAGTTCCTTGTACAGCCTGTCAATATTGTATGCCATGTCCGTCAGGGGTAAGAATTCCACTGATGTTTGAGAATTACAATACCTATTCCATGTTCGGTAATAATGAGAAATACATTAAACGATATCAGGGATGGAAAAAAAGGGAAGAAAATAAATTCACAGCAGATCAGTGCATAGGTTGCAGATTATGTGAAGAAAAGTGTCCGCAGTCAATCATCATATCTGAAAGAATGACTGATATTGAAAAAGTAATGGGATAGCCGATGCTATCCCATTTTTTAATTCAAAATATCCATTTCTTTTTCTTCCAGGAACTGGCTGGTATAGAGGTTGTAATAGTGTCCTTTGTTCTTGATTAAATCATTATGAGAACCTTCTTCAATCACTTTACCTTTATCTAATACCAGAATCCGGTCAGCCTGTCTGATAGTGGACAGACGATGAGCAATCAGGAAACTGGTTCTGCCTTTAATGACTTTGCTGATGGCGTGCTGAATTTCTTTTTCTGTATGTGTGTCAACAGAAGAGGTTGCTTCATCCAGAATAAAGATAGAAGGATCAGCAATAATAGCTCTTGCAATACAAATCAGCTGTTTCTGCCCAGTTGACAAGCCACCGCCTCCTTTTGAGATGACATGATCATAACCAAGTTCAAAACTGGAAATAAATTCGTGTGCACTGACCAGTTTAGCGGCATTGATGACTTCCTCATCAGTAGCATTCAAGTTTCCGTAAACGATGTTTTCTTTTATCGTACCACTGAATAAGTGAGGTGTCTGAAGCATATAACCTAAATTACCATGAACATGCATCAGTGGAATATCTTTATAATTTTTACCATCTATCAGAATCTCTCCTTCTGTCGGCTCATAAAATCTGCAGACCAGATTAACAATGGTGGTCTTACCAGAACCTGTTTCTCCGACAATGGCAATTGACTGACCTCTTTTTACTTTGAGATTAAAGTTTTCCAGTACTTTCTCTCCATCTTTGTATTGGAAAGAAACATTAGAAAACTCAATATTCCCTTCAAGTTTTGGAATTTCATCGCTGGGTTTAACAACACCATACTTCCTGATGACATCTTCATTGTCAAAAATATCTACCTCAGCTTCAAGTAATGTAAAAACTCTTTCACCGGCAGCTTGCGCCATCTGGAAATTAGCAAATATTCTAGCCAGATCATTAATCGGGAAAAAGAATAACTGAGTATAGGAGATGAAAGCTGATAAGGTACCAACTGTTACGATTCCTCCGAAAACCATCACTCCGCCGCTCCATAAAGAAAGCGAAGTTCCCAGGATTCCCAGTGCTGACACAATAGGGAAGAAAATAGCAGATAGAATCGCAATTTTGATGGTGGATGATTTCAGCTTCTCTGTTTTTACATCAAACTCCTCCAGGTTCTTATTTTCTCTCACCAGTGTTTTGGTTGTTGTGGCACCTTGAATTCCTTCGTTAAAAGAAGAGGTAATGGCAGAGTTATATTTTCTGGCTTCCCTTGTTGACTTTAGAATTTTCTTTTGGAAGTAAACAGAAGCAATCAGAAGAATAGGAATGACACCTAAAACTGTCAAGGTTATTTTAACATTCAAAACAAACATCAGCACGGTGACAGTTAAAATAGTGAACGTTCCCCAAATCATATCAACCATTCCCCATGAGATGATTCCAGTCAGTCTCCAGATATCTGAAGTGACTCTTGCAATCAAACTTCCAACTGTATTCTTATCATAATACGTAAAAGACAGTTTCTGCAGCTTAAGGAAGGCATCTTTTCTGATTGAATGAGATACTTCCACGAACAGCTTTTCTGCCAGAAAAATCAGTGAGAAAATGCAGAAAGCCTTGATTACCATGGCAACCAGGTATATCAGTGCAAACCATACTAAATGGTCCGTTGTCTTTGTTTCTATAAAATTATCAATGGCATAACGAGTTAAAAGAGGATTAATTGAATCAAGCCCTGATAAAACAGCCAGCGATAAAAACAGCAGTATCAAGTATTTCCAGTGTCTGAAAATATATTTGGATACTTTTTTCCATAAACTTAAATCAAAACTCTTGTTGTATTCCTGATCATCTTCATGCATGGTTTTCACCCCCTTCTTCTAAGTCACTTTGCAGTGAGCTTTGTATATCATATACTTCTTTGTATAGTCCCTGCTGATTGACTAATTCGCTGTGCTTTCCCTGTTGTGTTATGATTCCTTTTTCCAGAACCAGTATCAGATCAGCTTGTTTCAATGTGCTGATTCGATGAGAGATAATAAAGGTAGTAGTGTCTGATAAATGCTCTTTTAACTGATCTCTGATAAAAGCGTCGGTTTCCACATCAACAGCACTGAGCGAGTCATCAAAAATTAAAATCCTGTTTTCATTCAATAACGTTCTGGCAATGGCGACACGCTGCTTCTGTCCGCCGGAAAGGGTGACTCCTTTTTCACCGACCATGGTGTCGAATCCCTTCTCAAAATTGACAATGACATCATAAACAGAAGCAATTCTGCAGGCACTTTCAATTTGATCATTACTGGCATTTATATTAGAGAATGCAATATTTTCTTTAATCGTCCTTGAAAACAGAAATGGTTCCTGGAGTACTATTCCGATTTGATGTCGTAACCATTTCCTGTTTATTTCCTTAATATCGATTCCGTCTAACTTAATAGTACCGGTTTTACAATCAAAAAGTCTTACCAGGAGATTGACAAGTGTCGTTTTTCCAGAACCTGTTCCACCGAGAATAGCAACAGTCTGCCCTTTTTTCACTGTAAACGAAATATCATTTAATACTGGTTTATCAGTATCATATTCAAAACTGACATTAGAAAACTCAATATTTCCCTGAATATCAGGCTTCAGGCCTTCATCAAGATCGATATCCTCACCTTTTTCATCAAATATCTCACTGATACGAGTTAAGGAAACACTTGCTTTTCCCATATCTGCCAGTACTCTTCCTAAATTTCTGATTGGCCATATCATATTTTGTGAGTAGGCAATAAAGGCTAATAATGTACCAACTGTAAGCAACCCTTTAGCAGCCCATAAAGTACCAAGAATAAGGATGGCTCCCAGCTGCATATCACAAATTAAATCAGTGGTTCCCCAGTAATAGGCCATTAATCTGGAAACAACAAAGTCAGTTTCCTTGAACTTCTTAGAAGCATTGTTAAATTTATCTATTTCATAATCCTGCTTTGCAAAAGCTCTTACAATTCTCATGCTTGAGAGATTTTCCTGGAGAACTGTTGTCATCGCTCCTTCTGCTTCATCTGTCTGCTTGAATTTTTCTTTAATGAACTTAAAGAATTTATAAGCAACAAAAATGATGATCGGTGTCACGATAAAAGAGATCATCGACAGATTGACATTCAAAGAGAGCATGATGATGAGCGCTGAAGTAATCAATGTCAATGCTCTGATAATTTCCATCAGCTGCTGTGAAATGAATGCTCTGATTTTCTCAAGGTCAGAAGTACAACGCTGTATCAGATCTCCTGTATCAACTTTAGTATGATAACTGTAAGAGAGATACTGGATATGGTCGTATAAATCATCTCTCATGTTTTTAGCTGTTCGCTCAGAAACTAAGGCGATATATTTTTTGGAGAGAAAATTAAACACACCATTAACTGCTGAGATTAGAACGAGGATAACACCCAGAATCCATAAATTGCCGAGTAAATAATCCTTACCGCCAATATTCTGATATAAGGCTAACAGCTCCCCAGACAAAGCTATTGGCTGTGATCCTATGATAGAGTCAATTGCAATTTTAATTATTAAAGGATTGATTAAGGAAGTTATGGTTGCCAGAATCATAAATACAATTGCTGTTATGTAGTTTTTTTGATTGCCTTTCATAAAAGACAATACCAGTTTCATTTTTTTGAGTTTCATCTTAACCCCCCTACCCATCTAAATACCCGGAAGGCCCCTAATTATGAGAAATAAAAAGGCCGCAGGCATTATGTAAACCTGCGGCCATTGCTAAACAACTTTTTTTTAAGCCCAAAAAACCGGAGGTCTATTTACGTAATTCCCTGATGTAATCATTCTGAGTTTATTCATTTTAGTGACCTCCTTTCATAATTTGTTTTTTTAACCTAAACAGAATTATACATATACTGCATAATTTTGTCAACCTAAATTATGGAATTACTGCAATTTACAGTATGAAGGTTTTTTGGAAGGGCTTTTATTCCATTCGGGAAAACAGCGGTAATTACCGGTATAAGAGCAGTAAAGATGAAAAACTATTGATAGTTTGATTATATAAGATGTTCCTGAAATTGGGAATCTATTCAGTCATCAATACACCATCAATCACAATTTTTGATTGATCTATTGAAATTGACTGTAATGTCAATCCGTCAATAAGATTTAAGCTTTCTTCAATCTTATCACTGATTTCAGATGTAATATTATCAAACAGGGAAACAGGGATTGCCAAATCGTCAATAAACGCATGGTTGATATTCAAAACAACTCTGTTTCCTGACTCAAGACTGATGGAAATGTTTACATAGATATTTCTGGAACTGAGAATCTTACTTAAGAATGAAGGAATACTCTGCTCTTGAAACAGCGTCTGAACATCACCTGAAGCAATGGCTAAATCAATCGTATGGTCACTGTTAAATGAAACAGCAGCCTGCTCAACAGGCCATTCTTTTTTTAGTTGATCTTCAATCAGCTTTGACAGTTCAAGCTCATTATAATGAACTGATATGAAGAAGTTTCCTTCAGAAGGTATTGCTGCATTTAATTCATTGATTTTTGATAAATCAATAGTATCTAACACTTTTTTCCCACTAATATTTATCAGTGAAGTAGGAAACAGCACGATAAACAGAGCAAACGATAAAAGCAGAATAATTATGATGAGGAATGTAATCAATCCTCCATGTGACTTTCTTTTTTCTTTTTTAGCCATTTTGTATCTCCTTTGATTTCATTGCTTCATGAGCCATGAATGAGCTTCTGACAAGAGGGGCACTGGCCACATATTTGAAACCTAATTGATAAGCTTTCTCCTTATACCAGTTGAACGTATCAGGATGAACATACTCTTTTACACTGATATGATTTCTGCTTGGTGCAAGGTATTGACCGATTGTCAGAAAATCACAGTCAGCATATCTCAAATCTTCCAATACAGTTAACATTTCTTCTTTTGTCTCACCAAGTCCTACCATCAGGCCAGACTTTGTAAAAATATGGTTATTCAACGATTTAACATTTTTTAATACAGTCAAAGACTGACTATAGTCAGCCATCGGCCTGACTTCATTGTACAATGAAGGTACTGTTTCCACATTATGACTGATGACATCAGGGTTTTCTTTAACCACACGATCAAGTGCTTCAAGATCACCGCAGAAATCAGGTATCAACACTTCAATTTTTGTTTTTGCATTCAAGGCTCTGATATTCTTAATCACTTCCTTGAACTGAAAACTGCCATAATCACAAAGATCATCTCTGGTGACAGAAGTGATGACCACATATTCTAAACCGAGTTCTTTGACAGCAAAGGCGATGTGACCAGGTTCTTCACTATCGACCGGTTCAGTAAGACCTTTCGAGACATTGCAAAAACGGCAGTTTCTCGTACACTGTTTCCCGAGAATCATGAAAGTAGCTGTCAGTGAATCAAAACATTTTCCTCTGTTAGGACATAATGCTTCATCACAGACAGTATTCAGCTGATATCTGTCAAGAATCTGCCTCACTTTTTTATTACTGTCACCGGTAGCTAATTTCACATGAAGCCATTCAGGTTTTCGTTCCATTAAGATTCTCCAAATCTGTGTTAAAGGGAATACACCCCAGAAGATTACTGAAATATTGAATGAATAATTCAGTAACAAAATCAAAATCAGCAGGACTGCCTTTTAATTTGCTAATTGAGGTTACTCCTCTGTCAGTTAATCCGCAAGGGACGATAAAATCAAAGTAACTCAAATCAGTATTTATATTAAAAGCCATTCCGTGCATAGTAACCCATTTACTCAGTGAAAGCCCTATTGCTGCAATCTTATCATTTCCCACCCAAACACCGGTATGAATTCCGTCTTCATTATGAGCGCAGATATCAAAATGGTCTTTTAACAGTTTCACAACAGCGTTTTGAAGATTCTCAACAAAACCTCTTAAATCTCTGTCATGGTTTTTCAAGTCAATGATAGGGTATATAACCAGCTGCCCGGGTCCATGATAAGTGATATCACCACCTCGCTCGATTTCAAAGACTGATATGCCTTTCTGCTCCAATACTTCCTTTGAAACAAGCAGATTCTCATATTTTCCTCTTTTCCCAAATGTCAATACATGGGGATGTGTCACTAAAAGAAGGCAGTCATCAATTTGATGCTGGATTCTTTGATCCCTCAAAGAGTGCTGGATATCCCAGACTTCTTTATAATCTGCATTGTGCAGGTTAATCACATTCAATCGCTTATTATTCATACATACACTATATCAAAAACTGACTTGATATGTCTATTTATAACAAAAAAATATAAAACATAAGGTTATTGACATATGCCCAAAATGAAGATAAAATAGTAATGGGCATATGCCCACAATGCAAGGAGGTAATTAAATGAAAATAGCAGTAACGTCAACAGGTCAAGAAATAAGCAGTCAACTGGAACAGAAATTCGGAAGAGCAGAGTATTTCATCATTGCAGAAACCAGTACCATGGAGTTTCAGGTGATTGATAACAAAGCATCGTTGGAAGCAGGCGGTGCAGGAATACAGGCAGGACAGACAATCATAAATTCAGGTGCGACTGTTCTTATCACAGGTAATGTAGGGCCTAATGCAATGAAAGTACTGAAAAGCGGGAAAATAAAAATTTACAGAGGCCAACGTGAATCAGTTGAAAAAAATATTGAAATGTTTAATAAACATTCACTTGAAGAAATAGTTGATTCAGTCGAAGCACATCATGGAATGAAAAATGAGAATAGCAGTACTTAGCGGCAAAGGAGGTACCGGTAAAACAACGGTAGCAGCAAGTTTGGCCTATGCTGTAAAAACCTCACAATATATCGACTGTGATGTAGAGGAACCAAATGGGAATATCTTTTTAAAAGCAGTGCTGTCTGAATCTGAAGTGGTTCATGTTCCTGTTCCGGAGGTAGATGTAAATCTGTGCAACGGCTGCGGGGAATGTGCCAGAGCATGTCAATTCAATGCCATGGCAGTCATTAATAAGGAAGTACTGATTTTTGAAGAGCTATGCCATAGTTGCGGTGCATGTGTCATTGCCTGTCCGGTAAAAGCGATTCATGAGAAGAAGAGACCTCTTGGTGTCATCAGCGCTAATTGCTCTCATACATTCATTCAAGGTGCATTAAACTTGAATGAACTGATGTCAGTACCGATCATTCGAAGACTGAAAGAAAAAATGAACCAGCATTCACATGTTATTCTTGATAGTGCCCCAGGTGCTTCGTGTACGGTGGTTAATACGATAGAAGACTGTGATTACTGTATTCTGGTGACTGAACCGACTCCTTTTGGACTACATGATCTTAAGATTGCAGTGGAATTGGTAAAAAAGGCTGAATTACCTTTCGGAGTCATCGTTAATAAAGCCATGAATGAGAACCAGACCATTAAGGAATTCTGTCATGAGAACAATATTGAAATCATAATGGAAATACCTTTTCAAAAAGAAATTGCTGTCAATTACTCAAAAGGCTTACTACCTGTCCAATACGACATTGAATGGAAAAAGAAGTTCAATGAACTTTTTAGAAACATTGAAAGGAGTCTTGAAGCATGAAACAGATTGTCTTCATCAGCGGTAAAGGAGGTACGGGTAAAAGCACAGTAGTGGCTTCACTTGTTAAGTATGTCAAGAATATTACCATCGCTGACTGTGATGTCGATACACCGAATCTGCATATTCTGTTACCACATAAAAGAACAGCAAAAAGTGATTTTACCGGTGCGAAACTTGCTTTTATCAATGATGAAAAATGTATTCTGTGCGGACAATGCCGAGATGTCTGCCGATTCGGAGCCATCAGTGATGAATTTGTCATTAATCCCATGAAATGTGAAGGGTGTGGAGCCTGCCAGCTGGTATGCCCGGTAGAAGCCATCACCATGGACAATGTAAAAATCGGTGAGGTGTATGAAGCAGATTCTGATTATGGAATGTTTACTTATGCATTGCTTGACATTGGTGCAGAGGGTTCTGGAAAACTGGTGACGCAAGTAAAGAAAACATCACAGAAAAAAAGTGGTGATCAGATTTATTCCCTGATAGACGGCTCTCCGGGTATCGGATGTGTAGTCATTGCTTCAATAACCGGGGCAGATGCTGTGGTCATTGTTACAGAAGCCACTTTGTCAGGGAAAAGTGATCTGGAAAGGGTTCAAAAAGTAGTCAGGCATTTTGGCATCAAGTCTTATGTGTGCATCAACAAGTTTGATTTGAACAGCAGTGTCACTCATGATATTGAAGAATTCTGTCATTTAAATGAGATCACGGTAATTGGGAAAATTCCTTTTGAACCTGGAATTGTCAAAGCACTTCAACAGCTTGAAACACCAATGGATGATGTTAAGCTGCTTCATATAAAAAATGAAATAGTAAGAATGTGGGAAACACTAGAAAGAGAGATGATTCAATGAGAATTGCAATTGCTACAGAAGGAGTAAGTGTGTCAGAACACTTTGGAAGATGTGCTGTGTATACAGTATTGGACATTGTTGATCATAAGATTGTCAATGAGATAAAACTTGAGAACCCTGGGCATTCTCCAGGAGCTATCCCTGAATTCCTGAAGAGCAATCAGGTTGATTTAGTGATTACAGGTGGAATCGGTGGAAGAGCTATCGGCTTTTTTGATTCACTTGGAATAGGGGTTATTTCAGGCGTCAGTGGATTGATTGATGATGTTACTAATGATTATCTGCTGGGAATTCTGAAAAGCGGAGAAGGAATTTGTCAACCGGGAGCCGGAAAAGGTTATGGGATTGATAAAAATGAATGTGATCATGGGAATGAAGGTCATTCTCACTAAGGAGGTAAAAAAATGCCAAGAGGAGATGGAACAGGTCCAAATGGAATGGGCCCATTAACAGGAAGAAAGATAGGGTATTGCGCAGGGTTTAATTCTCCAGGTTATCTAAATGGTGGAAGGAGAATCAGAAGATATAGATTATTCAATCAGCCGATGATAAAGAAAGAACAATCACTGGAAGAAGAAATAGCTATATTGGAAGAGAGATTAAAATTACTGAAGAAAGAAGTAAATCCATGATAAAATAAAGAAATTATGACAGGGGAGAGACAGGGTTATGCTTTCCCCTGCTGATTGACTTTATACATTGTGGATGATAGTATTCATATATAAAGGAAATAGCAATGGCAAGACCTACCAAATGGAGAAAAATTGAATATGTTCCTACTTCTATTCGCTTTACACCTGATGGAAACCAGGATTTTTCAGAAAATGTATTGAAGCTTGAAGAAATTGAAGCAATCAGATTAAAAGATTTAGAAGGGCTTGAGCAGAATGAGTGTGCCATGAAAATGGAAGTTTCACGCCCTACTTTTCAACGTATTCTGATTGATGCAAGAATGAAGATCGCAGACAGCATTATCAATGGGAAATCCATTAGTATTGCAGGAGGTAACTTCACCAGAAATATCTGCCAGGCAACATGCACTAACTGTAAAAGTGACTGGAATGAGAGCTATGAGAATTTCATTGCTGTTAAAAACGGAACCTATCAATGCCCGAAATGCGGATCGAATGAAGTGGTGTGTAAAAAGAAAGCAAAAGGTCAGTTCTGTAAAGGAAACTGCAACCGGAACGGGCAGTCGAACAGCTAATTATTGAATATAAATTCAACCGTTGCCTCTGCAGCGGTTTTTTGTTGAGTTTCTCTTGAAATAGCCGGAAGATTATCCCCTTTTTGAATTCCGTAATTCCCGAAATTATAATGATTGCCACCTGGAATAATCAATTCCACATAATTCTTTGAAAGGTTGATTCTGTTGCTCTCTACTGCTTCAAAATCAAGGACATTGTCTAAACTTCCGTATATTAATAAAGATTTCTGATTTTCTGCCATTTCCTTATCAGGATAAGAAGCATAGTAAATCACTCCATCAATGAGGTCCTTGTTTTCTAGTGCATAGCGATTGGCCATGACTCCTCCAAGAGAATGACCAGCCATATAGACATGATTGTAACTTAACGATGAATATAAAATGAGATCGCCTCTGTTTACTCCAAAGACAGCCAGATTAAAAGGCATTTTTATAAGATAGACATCACATCCGTTTATTGCAATATTGCTTAAAAAAGGGATATATGCATCATAATCAACTTTTCCGCCAGGATAAAAGAGTAGAGCATAATCATTGACATTACCATCTGACAGCTTGATATAATCGCTTTTTTCAGAAATGACAATGGACGGATTTTCCTGTTTGATAATACTCAAGTCAAAATCAGCATGATAATTACCGGTAGCCATATAGCCAAAAACAATCGTCATTAGAAGAAGAATCGCAATCAGAACAATATACCTTTTTTTATTTTTCACTTTTTTCATAAACTAATTATATCATGGTATAATTAGTTTATGGACAGAAAAGAAATAGTAAGCATTTTTCCATTTATGGAAGAGGTAAAAAAAGAATATATTGACGAATTGCTGCAGGCATCTAAAATTGTTGACTTTGAAAAAAATCAGGAAATGATTAAGGACGGTAATAAATGTCTGGCTATTCCTTTTATTTTGAAGGGTAGAATCAGGGTGTTTAAAATCTCACCTGAAGGAAAAGAAATCACATTATATAAAGTGAACAGCGGACAGATGTGTGTCCTGGCAGCTATCTGTACTTTAGGCGATGCTAATTATGATGTTATCGTCCAATTTGAAGAGAAGTCACAGGTTCTTCTGGTTCCAAGAAATATATTTATTTATCTGAATGACAATTCAAAAGCATGGAGACAGTATGTCAACAGTAATACATCAAGCCTACTACTGAGTACTATGCAGAAAGTAGGTTCAGTGGCATTTGATGATATTGAAGAGAGACTTTATCAGTATCTGAGGGAACGATCAGCGGACAGCAGCGATATAAAGACCACACATGAGAAAATCGCAATGGAGCTTGGCAGTGCCAGAGAAGTAATCAGCAGAAAGTTGAAACAGTTTGAAAATGAGGGTTTATTGACATTAAGCAGAGGTCATATCAAAGTCTTATATAAGATGTAAGCAATCAAGACTAGCCAGATGAGAATAATGAATAAACTGACAATATTGAACTTTTCAGGAAGTTTTTCCTGTTTCAGCGCTTTTTCACGGCACTCATCATAAATGCTCTCAGGTATGAATTTCATTGCAAGGAGAATAAGAAGAGGCAGAATAATCAAGTCATCCAGATAACCTAGCACAGGAATAAAATCAGGAATCAGGTCAATCGGACTGAGCGCATAGGTGATGATGAACAGCAGGTAAGCTTTTAGAATTTTACTGGTTGAGGGATGTCTGTATACAAAATAAAGAGTTATTGTTCTTACTTTTATTTTTGCAGTCCGCTCTTTTATTTTTTTTATCATAAAATTCTCCTATTGTGACTTATATCACAGAAGTACGTTCATATATTGATTACAATCATATCATAAAATAAAAAAAGGATGTATTTAATATGACAACAGAAATTAATAGTGGAAATTTTAACAATGAGGTTTTGAATTCAGATAAACCTGTTTTAATCGATTTTTGGGCACCATGGTGTGCACCATGCAGAATGATTGCACCGGTAGTTGAAAAAATATCAGAAGAACTTGCAGGACAGGTATTTGTTGGTAAGGTGAATGTAGACCAGGAAAGAGATTTAGCTATGAAATTCAATATCATGAGTATTCCCAATCTGGTCATCATGAAAAATGGCAAGGTTGTGGAGAATATTGTTGGTTACAGACCAAAAGAAGATTTGAAGAATCTGTTGGCAAAACATATCTAGAAGTAAAGTGAATCTCCGGAATATATTAAGAAGCCGTTTCTTTGCGAAGCGGTTTTCTTATGTAGAAAAATTATATTTCTAATGTATACATTCGATAAGCTTTGTATTTTTTACCGCCGGTCGCTTCCATGGCTTTAAGTGCCTGCCAGTTTTCCTGTCCGATGGTACCCCCCTCAGCCCAGTCATAGCCTTTTTCATGGCCTTTCTTGAGATAATTATAGAAAATAGCGGCATTGACT
>JAFGUQ010000147.1 GCA_016938455.1 Clostridia bacterium | reverse complement strand
TCACCAATATGGAATTTTTCTTCGTTATTCTTATTTGCATCAATGCTTAACTGAACCACTGGAATATCTTTTTTAGGATACATATGATTAAGCACTGACCATGCTCCGTGATCGATTCCCCAGTCATTGTTAATAAGTACAGTGCTGCTTATTAAACTGATAACATCATCAGTCAGCTGCTGATGTCCTTTTACATGATAACCAACATGATAAAGATCTCTTGGAAATCCATACATATCATTAATAATTCTGGGGTGTTGTGAATCTTGAATGAAAGAACCTTGTGTAAACCAGTGAGCTGACAGCATTAGAATCGCTTCCGGTTTGACTGATTGCCCGATTTTCTCCCACTCTTCTGTAAATCGATTGTTTTCTATGGCATTCATTGGTGAGCCATGTCCAACAAACAGCAACGGCATTCTCATGGTTCTCATCTCCTTTTCTGACTATAGTCAGTAATATGCTGATACCCGGATTTGATTTGTCCAATCAATGGCTGATACCAAATATTTAAAACTGCTTATTGACCAGTGCAATCATTTCTTCCCTTGAAAGCCCAATCTCTTTATAGTATTTTATATCTCTTTCCATATTACTGCTGATCATCTCATTTCTTTTATTAATCAGCTCTTCATCAGATAATTCCGCAACAAAACATCCTTTACCGACTATTGTATAAATAAATCCATGACGTTCCAGGTCTTCCCATGCTTTTTTTACAGTGATAATACTGATTCTGAGTTCTTTAGCTGCAGTTCGGATAGGTGGAAGTCCAACATTCCCTTTTAGCTCGCCTTTAATAATCTGTGAACTGATTTGTTCAAACAACTGCTGATAAATAGGTTTATCAGAAGTGTTGGAAATGATGATATCAATCATATATCTACCTTCTCAAAGCGTTGTGATGACAATCTGTATGCAATGTATGCCGTCAATATGAAGCTGACTATTCCAGCTGCTAAAACAAGGAGCTGTGAGACTGTATTTCCTTCAAGCACTGATTGTACACCTGGGCTGAATACCACCAGGAGCTCTACACATGATGTGAAAACAAAGGCAGCTCCTGTGGAAACACCCACAGCAGCGCCATATTGATAAGCGTTCTTATAAAACATGGGAAAGAGTATCACATTGAACAGTGCAAACATCATAAAAGAGATTCCAAAAAAAGCGATATTCGGATTCAGAAAAAAGTTTTCCATCTTATAGATTTTATTATGAATCACTGCATAAATAACCGCTGTGACCATATGCAGCAATTCAAGTGAAATAACAGACAGGATTCTCGCTTTTACGATGTCACTTTTTCTGACCGGCATAAGCACAGAAAAGCTGACATCATTCTGAGCTTTGCTATTGGCGAAAAAATTAGGAACTGTTATGAAACAGAAATACAGTAACACAAAAAAGTACAGCCATGTGGGAATAAGCATTAATGCTCCTGTCAGAAATGGTAAAATATAAAAAAACGGATTGATTGTCAGTTTGAATTCCTTATATAATAAATTAGTCATCTTTATTCTCCCTCTTTGCATAATAGATCATGATATCTTCCAGATTCGGAGCTTCTACGCTGATATCTTCGTGTGTTTTTAAATCATCAGTTCTGATCAACCCTGAAAATCCGAATGCATTGGTTTTATATGAAATGAACGGCTCTTTAATCTCCTGGAGACTTTTCAAAGAGCCTTTCACGATTCTGTAGCTGTTGATTAGATCTTCCTTTGTGGAACTCTCAATAATCTCACCGTTATTGATATAGGTGATGTAATCTGCACATTTTTCAAGATCAGAGGTGATATGCGTAGAGAATAGAATGCTTCTTTTCCCGTCTTCCACCAGTTCCTGAAACAGTTCCAGTAAATTATCTCTTGCCACCGGGTCAAGACCGCTTGTAGGTTCATCAAGAATGAATAACTTTGCATTATGCGATAAGGCAAGTGTTAATGAATATTTAACTTTCATGCCATCAGAGAGTTCTGATATCTTCTTATCTTCATCTAAATTGAATCTTTCTTTATAGCTGTTATAGACATCATCATCCCAGTTTGTATAGAATCGTTTTACGACATCGGTAATGGTCTTGATTTTCTTTTTTATATAAAAATCAACACCTCCAAGCATATACCCGATGTCTTGTTTTAGTATCATTTCATTTTGTGAAAAGTCCTGTCCGAAGACATGGACTTCTCCTCCGTTGATTTGAATCATATTCAGAATGGCTTTTAATGTAGTTGTTTTCCCGGCACCGTTGCTGCCGATAAATCCCATGATATATCCTTCATCTAAATGAAATGTCACATCTTTCAATTCAAATTTCTCATATTTTTTGTTCAACCCTTTTACTGTTAACGCTGACATTTTATAGCACACCTCTTTCTAAACTGTGTATATTGAATATACACACTATACTCTATTATCTTTTATCTGTCAACTGCATATGATATATGTTATGATATTTACGAATTTAAGTATTGGATTTTTATATGAAACAGCATGATTTACTGACCGGGAGCATAGCCAAACACATTTTACGTCTTTCATTACCTTCTATTGCAGGTATGTTTTCTTTTGTTATTTTCAATCTGACTGATACATATTTCGTATCTGAACTGGGAACTAACGCCTTAGCTGCTATGGGTTACACTTTCCCGATTGTCATGATTGTCGGTGCCATATCCAGTGGTATCAGCATGGGAGCAGCTTCTCTGCTCTCTCGTGCTAAAGGAGCGAAAGACTTTCACCTTATGCAGCGTATAGCCACAGATGGTATTTTACTATCGCTTTTATTTATCGCTATTGTCAGTATTGCCGGAATTTTCACAATGGATTACGTTTTCACTTTATTAGGAGCTGATTCTACCACTCTTTTGCTGGTTAAGGATTATATGATTATCTGGTATGGCTTTGTGGTGGTGGTTGTGACACCACCTGTTTGTGATTCCTGTATGAGAGCAAGCGGTGATATGATCCGCCCTTTTATCGTCATGATTATCTGTGCAGTCGTCAATATCATTTTAGACCCTCTTTTCATTCATGGTTACTGGATATTTCCTGAACTTGGTATACAAGGTGCTGCACTTGCCACCATCATAGCGCGTGCCATCGGAATGATAGCTACTTTATCTTTTGCACATTTTCACCATCACCTGATTTCTTTCAAATTCGAAAAGGCAAGAGAAATGTTTGACTCATGGAGAGGTATTCTTAAAATCGGCCTTCCCAGTATCACAGTTCTTCTTATGCCTCAACTGCTTAGAAGTATATTAACTGGCCTGGTGTCTTCAGTTGGAGGTCCCATTGCTGTCGCTGCTATTGCTGTTGGAACAAGAACAGAAAGTTTTGTGACTATGATTCCAGCCGGGATCGGACTCGCACTGGTTCCTGTCATTGGTCAGAACTGGGGTGCAGGAAAGTTTGACAGAGTTCAAGAAACCAGAAACTTAGCCATTAAAACTGCAGTCGTTTATGGCATCATCATGTTTTTAATCACTCTTCCTCTGGCAAAACCAGTGGCAGGTATTTTTACGGATGATATCAATGTTATTGAAAAAAGTGCTTACTATTTATGGATTATGACGTTTGGAATGATTGGGTTGACGATGACAAACTGGATCAGCAGAATGTTTACTACCGTTGGAAAACCTGTTTATACAGTGATATTGAATGTCATTGGAATTTCTTTCGTTGTCATACCACTTGCACTTATCGGGAAAATAACATTTGGTTATACAGGTATTTTAGCCGGGATTTGCTCAGGTCAGATTCTTGTCGGTATCGGAGCTACTTATATCGCCTCCAGAAAGCTTAGAAAATAGCTTCATATTACTTCATAAGTCATGAAACTATTTACTGACAACTTTTAGCAGGGTGTTATCTGACTTGGCAGCTACCTTCAGTCATTGACAATACGATGCCCGATCATATGATGATCTGTTTCTTCATTATCATCAGACTGTGTAAATCTGGGGTTCTTATCCTGTATTTGATCTCCGCCAGCCAAGACTGTTCCTGCACTTAAAAACAACACACCGATAACCAATAAAGCCACTATCAATCTTTTCATATTAAATCCTCTTTCTGAATTACTTTTATATAATCATATCAGAATATCTAGTCATAATGATGGGATAAATAAGTGAAATTGTGTAAAATTATTCGTTGCTTTTCAAGAGTTTCAGAAATATCTCAACTACTTTTGGATCAAAATGTTTCCCTTTTTGTTCAATTAAATATTGCTTTACCTTCTCCTCAGGCCATTTTAACCGGTAGGGTCTGTCTGATGACAGTGCATCCCATACATCTACAATAGCAAAAATTCTTGCAGCTAATGGAATCTGTTCTCCTTTTAAACTGTTGGGGTATCCGGTTCCATCCCACTTTTCATGATGATAATATGGAATATCAATTGCTTTTGAAAGATAAGGAATAGGATAAAGCAAGTCATAAGCATATTGAACATGCTTTTCCATGATATCTCTTTCTTCTCTGGTCAAAGCTCCCTGCTTTAATAGAATATGATCAGGAATTCCGATTTTCCCGATGTCATGGAGAAGCGCTCCGCGGTACATATCATTAAGCTCTAACTGGGAAAACCCCATTTCCTTAGCTATGGCCATAGACATTTTCACAACTCGCCTGGAATGACCTGCTGTTTCTTCCTCTTTCAGTTCAAGTGCTCTTGACCACCCGTCTAATGTAAGATCATATGACTCATTTATTTCTTTATATGGTTCTTCCAGTCCTTTTTTGACAATAGCACTAAAAATCATGATATAAGTAGCCATCTTAAAGAAATGTGCGAAAACAAGAATAGTACTGCCTTGATTAGTCACAAGAGTGAAACTCATTTCTGATAAAATAGTAAATAAAACAGCTAAGTTAAGTTGCATGTGTACCTTATTCTCAAATAATGACTTATTTTTCTGCAGACTCAAGATTCCCAGAGATAATATCAGGACAACTATAAACTCACTTATTTTTTTCAGATTGTCAATTGTTATGCCACTTAACTGATTAGTTGTCTGAACAGGGTTCCAGGCAATAGCAATCAGTAAAAGGGAGGTAAAAACCATCATTAGAAGAAAGACAATAAAGACATTGAATTTCCTGTTTTTCATTACTATGACAAAAAGCAAAGATATTACCATAAGCATATTTCTTGCTACCTGTAATAAAGAATATGTATTCAGTAAACTGGTGTTTTCAGTAATCAGATTATGTAGCTGATTATATACATTCAACCTGACAAAATCAAAAATACCCAGGCAAAGAAAAGTCAGTCCCAAGAAAACCATAAAATGCTTTTCAGTATATTTAAATGTGATTACTACTAATCCGAAAATCATCAGTGAAACAAAAATGACAAAAGTCTCTGATAAGGAGTAAAATACCATAAAGTCCTTTTTAGACAGCCATAACAAAACCCCGAATAAAATAATTACCAGAAGAATGTAAGGCCATTTGTTTTTAAAGTCTTTACTTATACTCATACCCTCTTAACCCCTTAAAAAAAACACGGAAACTGTATTCTTATGTTATATATTTAGAACTGCCAAAGTAATGATAACAATGATAATATATTATCATATTATGGAATTTAGTCAAACATTACCAAATCATATCTCTTTTTCTTTTTTATTCTAGAAAGCAAGCCATGAGAATAATTGTTAAAGTTATATCTTTCCCATGTCAATATGCACAATCTAAAAAAAGATGCTATAATATTCATTAATAAACCCATTGTTGCTGATAGGTTCGAAAAATATGAAAAGTAAATATTATTTAAAATTATTGATAATTACCACTCTCTTTTTTAGCACAGTATTTCTGTTGTTTTATTCTGTTTTCTCATCTGCTGTTACGGGCTATCCTTTATATCCCGTCATACTGACTGTACTCATATCATATTGTTTCACTGTTCTGCTTTTTACCATATCATATTTCAAGTTACGACCAATATTTCAAAAAGCAGAAAAAAACACGAAATTTCATCAGATCATTTACAAGCTGATTCATGCATCAGTCTATATTTCTGATGTAGAGAAGTTTTATGATGTTATTCTGGAGAGTGCTTTGTCAGCCATTGATAATGGTGAAAAAGGTTGTATTCTCTTAATGGATAAAAACACGAACCTATTAAATTTTGTCGCAGCAAAAGGATATGATTTTGAAATCCTAAAACATACTTATCTGAAAGAGGAGCAGACATTCCTCTATATAGAAAGTAAAGGAAACATTAAAGAGACTGTCATCATCAATGATCCTTTCGGTTATGACCGAAATAATATTGATGGAGAAAATGTGCAGAAGCTTTTGGAAGTTGACACTGAAAATGTCCAGTCAACCCTCAGCGCTCCTATTTTTTATGATGATAAACTTTACGGCATGATTAATATTGACAGTTCAAAAAAGCATGCCTTCAATAACGAAGACATAGAAATAATTGATCTCTTTTCTCTTGAGATAACCAAAGTGCTAAAACTTTTCTCCTCTCTAGAAAAAGTCAATTATTACTCCAATTACGATTCAATGACCGGTCTTCATAACAGGAATTCCTTTAATGAGCTATTGAAGGAGAACCATAAAAATGCAATCGATCACCACTTACCCTATTCACTGATATCAATTGATTTAAATAATCTTAAGAAAGCAAACGACAGTTTCGGACATGCATGCGGGGACGCTTTATTAGTTGAATTTGCAAGAGGATTTACCATTAATCTTCCAAAGACTGCAACACTTGCAAGATATGGGGGAGATGAGTTCCTTCTTCTGCTCCCTGATAGTTCTGTTGAGAAAAGTGAAGAAATCATTCAGAAAACAATTGCTCAGTTTAATGACCATCCTCTTGTTTATGAGAGCAATGAAGTCCAGATTTCTTTTTGCTATGGTATTGCCCAATATCCTGATGATGCCATTATAGTTGAAAAACTGATTCAATTATCTGATCAACGTATGTATCAGCGAAAAAAAGAGTATCATGAGCATAATATTTAAGTAACTCTCAATGAAAATCTTTTTACTATTGATCTCTTGGGTTTAAAATAAATGTAACCGGTAGATACATGGTGCTTAGTTTCCCATTGGATTTTATCTCAAGAAGCAAATCGTACTTACCTCTATCCAATGAGTGAGGTGTAAAGCTATACATGGCTTCTGTCATAGCGGATATTCCATGACGTTGGCTAAGATTTATCACCGTTTCCTTCCCGGGAAAAACAGTCCATTCTTCAGGAAAATGCCATGTCACTGTTACCCACTGCTGTTGTACCAGATTGTTTTCAAAATGGAGCCTGATAGGTTTGCTGATTCCTTCCTGAATGGAAATGCCATTGACATAGTCAAGTGTCACATCAAATGCGACACTTTTCTTCTTCACACCAAACGGCTGTGTTTTAAGTATATCTTTGAATTTATAGTAATAATTGAAATCACTGTACACTCTTCCCTTATATACCCCATGATCCATTAATTCTGTTCCTTCGAAAAGCATTAGATCAACACCGTTCTCTGCTAAGATATTGCAATACTTTCCCATGAAAGACGGCATGAGCAGTGATGTTCTTTCTGTTAATTCATTGACGTTTTCTGGTATGGTGATGACCTCCCATTTAGTCAAGTCAACACATACCGTTTTTATTTCATCACCAATCGGGTCCAGCCACTTTTGCGGGATTGCGTCCGCTCCATTTATTATTCCAAGAATAGCTCCTAAAGTAGCTCCGGTACAATCAGTATCTTCTCCACAGCCAACCGCAATGCAGATGCTCTTTGAAAAATCTCCTTCACCAAAAAGCCATCCGACAAGCATCAGTCCGATATTACTTGGTGCGTTGAATCCAGTGTCACCAGCAGGAATGTCATCATCTTTTTTTTCACCAGGGGGAACATGACCGAAATCTCCTGGAACAGTCTGTAAAATCACTTTCCTTGCTTGTTTCCATGTCATCTTTTTCTTATAACATTCAATCGCTGTCTTCGCAGCAAGTGCCACTGCACAGTTGTCAGGAATAAAAGACAAGCCAATCTCAATCAGTGTTTCAGTATGATTCTCTGAAAATGCTGCGCTTTCAATCGCTGCACAGAAAATCTCTGCATATACTCCTTCATCAGAATGATCTACAATAGCATCTTCATATGCAAAAGTAACTGCCAGTTCCGGATGTCCAGGCATCAGGCACGCCCATATTTCACTTCTTATGAAACTGCCGCAGCTGTTTCTGTATGGATTGTTATACCAGCCGGAAAGAGGGGGAAGTATTCCCATGGACATATTGTTCTTCCCCGCACCATATTCAGAAGGATTGGCGACAATATAGGAAAGCCAGTACTCACCTAGAATCTCAGAGTCAAGGCATTTTCCATATTTTTCAGCAGCATTTAACCAGACCAGCTGCAAGTCAAGGTCATCATTCGGAAGAACTCCTTGACTAATATCATGAGTATAGTAATCAATATCAAAGACCCCTCTGATTCCTTCATATGGTGTCCCAAGACTGCCTCCGATATTCTTGCCAAGCCAGCACCCCATCACTTTGTTTCTATAAAGTTTGATATCCATTTTTAACCCCCCTGCTTCAAATCATCTGTTACTTCTCTTTATATGTCAGAAAATTAGTTTTAAAAATCATAAGCAATTGGTGTTTTGACTTTTTCTATGGCACTTTCTATTGTTTTACTGTTTGACAATGCCCACATAAGCTTAGTAACAGCACTTTCAGTGCTCATCAGCCCACCTTCAACCACATTGGGATAGTTCCTCACCTTATTGCTTATTTCATAAAGCTTCATGTTTGTGCCTTCATACATGGCCTGAGAAACCACCACAATCAGACATTCATCTTTGTTCTGATTCTGAAATCCTTCAATCGCATCACCAAACACAAAAGGAATGGAACCAGTTCCGTAAGCTTCTATGACAACAGCATCATAAATACTGAGCATATATAAAAAAGCTTTCGTGTTCAATCCCGGAAACAGTTTGATGACATGTACGCTGGTATTAAGTTGATCATAGAAGCATAACAGTTGTGAATCTCTTTTATATTCATCAAGAAACTGCTGATTAAATAATAATTTATCATTTTTAAATTGAGCTGCATCAGGACGGTTCAAGCTTATGAAAGCATCGTCACCTTTTGTTTTGATTTTTCTGGCTTGTGTACCATGAATGACTTTGTTGTTAAAGACAACAAATACACCGCCTATGTTTTCACAGGCTACTCTGATGCTTTGTGAAAGATTGATCACTGCATCGGTACCTTCCATGTCAATAGGCCGTTGAGATCCGGTGACTACTATCGGTTTTCTGGAATGCTGGATCAGATATGAGAGTGCAGCTGATGTATATGCTAAGGTATCAGTTCCATGTGTTACTAAAAACCCGTCATATTGATCATATTTCTGTTTAATCTGGCTTGTGATGTCAAGCCAGTGCTCTGGAATAATATTACCACTGTCAATGCTCATCAGTTGAATACCATCAATAAGTATTTCATTACTATTATACGGTACTTTATCAAGCAACTCATCAAATGTCAGTTTTGGTGACAATCCCTGTACGGTATCGCTGCAGCTGATGGTTCCTCCAGTAGATATGAGAAGTAATTTTTTCATATTTTCACCAATCTAAACCCCATGTATTCATTCTATCATGAACCTCTCAAAAACGGAAAATACTTTTCTCTGTCATTTCTCAAAAACGGCAACATATTTTTTATAAAAGAATATATCCAAAAAACCAAGGTTATGATATGATGATTATTCACATCCTTTGTAATGACCGGTAGAAGTGACTTCGAATAAGATTTGCAGTATAATTAATTTGTAAGAGTGGTTGTGTGTATGCAATTTAATAAAGGAGAATATGTTTTTGAGAAAATTTAAGAAATTCAGAGTAACAATTTTTATTCTCATATTTTTATTGACTTTATCATCAATTGCGATTTTTTCAATGCTTATCTCAAGTAACATGAAAAGTCTTGCTACCAAAAAAGCTTATGAAGATATCACCTATAACGATAATGCCTTAAGAGATCAGATTGATCAGTACATGCTCAATGTGGAAAGTCTGGTTTCACAGATGGCTAATTCGAGTGCCGTCATCAATGAAGATTATGGTGAAGTAGATAGAATGTCTCAAACACTCATTAATAATTTCCCGTTGATTTCGCAGCTTTTCATCACGGATACAATTGGCATGCAGATTTATAAGTCCTCCTTCACTGAGACCCTGGGAGATCGTTCAGATCGAGATTACTTCCAGCAGGCAGTGAGCGGGAAGGCTGTCTTTTCGGATGTCATTATTTCAAGGAGTACTAACGATCCGACTGTTGTTCATGCTCAACCTGTTTACAGAAACGGAAAAATCGATGGTGTCATCGGTGTCAGCATAAATCTGAAGCTGCTGAGTAATTTGACTTTATTATCTTATGCCCCTACTGACAGCAAAGCATATGGATATATTGTTGATTCTACAGGGCTTATCATCAGCCATCCTAATCCTGATTTTGTCAATCAATCTCTTGATCTTGCGTATCTTTCCCCTGTTGCCTCTGTCATGACTGGTCAAACAGGCACCGGTATTTATATTTTCCAGAAAACAGAAAAGCTTGTTGCTTTCACCCCATCTATGGTAACGAACTGGGGTGTTTTATATCAGATTCCGAAAGACGAAGCATTCAATACTGTCTATATCATTAATAATCTTCTGATTATCAATATGATTTTCGTTATCTTCGGTGCTTTATTTGCCACTATTATGATTACCAGATTCCTGGAAAAACCAATAAAGAAAATCACTCATTTAATCAGTAACATAGCTGATAAAAAAGAGATTGATAATAATTATCAGATTTCATATAACGAATTCGGATTCATTGAAAGTGAATTGATATCAATGTATGTGAAAATCAAAAAAACTCAAAACAGCTTAGAAGAAAAGGTAAAAGAGAGGACAGAAGAATTAACTGTGACAATGAATAAACTGGTGAAAACTCAGAAGGAGCTGATTTCAGCTAACAAGAAACTGAGGGGTTTAGCGTTAACAGACAGTTTAACCGGTTTACCTAATCGAAGAAGCTTTGATGAATACTTCAAACGATTCTGGAATATATCCAAAAGGAATCATATCCCTGGTGCTATATTGATGATTGATATTGATTACTTCAAAGATTTTAATGATTATCATGGTCATGTAGCAGGTGACCACTGTCTGAAAACGATTTCGAAGAAACTTTCAGAATTACTGTTTCGGGAGTCTGATTATCTGTCACGTTTTGGTGGTGAAGAATTCATGATTCTTTTAAACAATGTTGACTACTCAAAAGCTGAGAAGAAAGCATCAATGCTTGTCAAGGAAATCCATGAAATGAATTATCCTCATGGTGGTCGCCAGGATACACCCGTGGTCAGTATAAGCATTGGTGTTCTCTGCATCAATGACTGGGACAGTCATAATAGAGAAGAATGTCTTGCAAAGGTAGATAAAATCATGTATCAGGCAAAAGAACAGGGCAGAAACAGATATGTCATTGAATAGTCCTGATTTTCAGATGACTCTCTTTTCAACATTTGATATTTTAAATATGACCCCATCATCAAAATTATTAGCTTCCACATGATAGCCAAACATCTCCACGGTTCTTTTCACAATTGAAAGACCTAATCCAAATTTACCATCCACACTCTTTTCATAGGCATTGAAAATATTCGTCAGTTGTCTTTCATCAATATGACTTCCATCATTATAAATAGAAAGCTCATTCTCATTTAATTCAATCCGAACTTTTGTTTTAGCATAACGAATAGCATTGTCCATGATATTTTCTATGGCAATCAGCCATGATTCTTTGTCTCCCGTAAATGAAACCTCAGAAAGATTCATTTCAATGTCCGCTTCGGTCTGATAATGATATGATATGATCAGATCATTTAGAAGTTGGTCGATTCTGACACTTCCAAATGATCTGTTCTTAACATCTACATAATTCAATCTTGTCAGGTGTAGAAGCTTAGTCACTTTATCATTTAATCTCTTGCTTTCTTTTTCCGTAATCGCTGCTACTTCTTTTGCCTCACACATCCCATCTCTCAATGCTTCCGCATATGATTGTATAATGGCAATCGGAGTCTTCAGATCATGACTGATTCCCTGTATGATTTCCTGTTTCTGTTTTTCGTTTCTGATGATTTTATTACGCATTATTTCAATATGCTCCACCAAATCGCCAATTTCATCTTTTCTTTTAGTTATGACTTCTGTTTTATAATGGTTGTCCCCCATTTTGTTCAGAAAACCTGTAATTTTTTTGGTGTCACTGACAAGGCGACTGACCCAAAACAGAATGATAAGATATCCTAGAACAAAAGAAATCAGTGAAACAAACAATATCTGTAAAGTTGTTTCACGGACCATTTTCATTTTCATCGTATCATCCGTCAGTACAATCAGCACATCATCTTTCTGAATATCAAAAAACCCCTGATAATGTAAGATGACATAATATATCACTTTACCATTGACCGTATTAACATATCTTTTTGAGCTATCTTCCTGCACAGCAGCTTTATTAATGAGAAGCTTCACCGCATTTTCATCAAGAAAGTCCCCGATGTTGCCTGAAGTATCAAAAAGCAATTCTTTACTGATATAACTGATGTAAGCGATGTTTTCTGATAAAGGATAATCAGTTTTTCTCTGTGACTGTTTCAGGGCTTTCCCTTCTGCTTCCAGACTTTCAAAAACATTGTTTTCATAGACATTATCAAGTCTTCTGGTAATCAAAACACCCAGCAGCACACTTGTCAGTATGAACGCAACAAGGAACACCATTGTAATCTGAAGTGATAACCCTGCTTTTTTCATTATGTCAGCCTGTATCCATACCCGTAAATCGTTTCAATATTAAACCCGGGCATTTTCTTTCTGATTCTTTTAATTAAATCATCCACTACTCTGTCCGATCCAAAATAGTCTTCTCCCCAGACTTTGTTAAGCAGCTGTTCTCTGGTAAAGGAAATATCCTTATTGTTTAAAAACAATAAAACCATATCTGTTTCTTTTGAAGTCAATGAAACAGGAGTCTTGTTTTGCAGAATTAACCTTTTCTTGATATCTACCATGTAATCAGCATAATACTTTATGTCACTTTCTTTTTTACCATATACTCTTTTAATGACATTATTAACACGAAGAAGTAGTTCCCGCATCGAGAATGGTTTTGTGATGTAGTCATCACTCCCCATTTCCAGTCCGATGATTCTGTCAAACTCCTGATCTCTTGCTGAGACAAAAATAGTTGGAACCTGATTTTTTTCTCTGATTGCCTTGATAATATCATAACCGTTTATTTCTCCGCCAAGCATAATATCAAGTAACCAGAGATGGACCGGTTCACTGACAGCCTGAATAGCAGTTTCACCATTATGAAACGTCTTTACACTATATCCTTCTTTTTCAAGATACTTTTTCATCAGGCTAAGAAGATCTTTTTCATCATCTACTATATATATGCTATACATTATATTCACTCCCGCGATTGATGAATAAATTATATCATGATAACTATCAATTTGAATATTTTTACACAATTTCACACAATTCTGACATCATTACCATAAGATTAGCTTGTATCATGAGAGTATAGTTTATAAAATATACTTGAAAGAAGGTAACCATAATGAAAAAAGTATTAACCGTACTGCTTATAGCTTCACTGATGATGAGTGTATCAGTCACTGCTGTTTTTGCAGCTGGTTCACAAAATAACAATCCTGGAAATTCAACTTCTTCTCCAATGCAGACTGTTAAACCCTCAGCCGTTCCAAGCGGTCAAGCAGGCGGACTGTTAAGCGGATCTGCTTTTATGTTTCAGAACAGGGCAGAAGAACAGAAAATGCAGATGAATCAGTATTTTGCACAGTTTGAAGAAAACAGATTAGATCCAGATCAGCTCAGAACTCAGACAAGAGCTCAGCTTCAGACACAATTACAATTAACCGAAGAGTGCAAACTGGAACTTAGATTGATGAACGAAACATATAGAAACATGACAGCAGAACAGCGTGAAGCAGCTATTGATGATATCATCGCTCTCAGACAGCAGATCAGATCGGTGCAGAAATACAATCTTCAGATCATGCTGGCAGCCAAGGACCAGCTAAGATTACAACTTCAGGATTGTATCACAGATGGTACTCCAACAGAAGATGAAGTAGCAGAAGTAACAGAAGTCCTAAGTGAATTATAAATGAAAACTGACAGTCACGGTTAAGCATGCTTAACCGTGCTGTTCTATGTATGTTCAGGAAAAGGAGAAAAAAGTGAAAAAATCAATCATTCTATTTATGATAATCATTCTTGTTTTTACAGGTTGCTCCACGAGCGATGTAGTCCCTTTGACTGAAGAACCCATCGCTACTTTTAATGTAAGCAAGGAGACATCAGATCCGACAGAATCTCCAGAAGATACTGCCTCAGAGTCAGCTACAGCTGTTCCTGCAGAAACTACAGTAACTCCTTCACCTTCCTCATCACCTTCATCATCAGCTGTAGCGGAATTGACATTAGATGAAAAATTTGCCAAAGTAAATTTCTTTCTAGTCGCTGGAGTGTATACCCGGAATGTGTTACAGAACGATATGAAAGTTACTGAGATGTTTACCCTTGATAAAACAAACTTCATCCGAATTGCTTCCAATGATTTTGAACAGGAAATCTATGCTTACAATTATATTTCAGATAACTTCACCTATTTATATTACTTTGATGGTGAACTGATTTCAAAAACTGTGTTCAATATTGATACCGGAGCTATCCTTCAGGATATCGACGGCTATTCAGAGCTTCTTAAAATTGATGCGGAGGATCTCAAATCATACTTTTTCACATTGATCGGTGAAGCTTCATTGACTATTGAGGAAATAAGCTAACATAAAATATATGCCTTTTAAAACACCAGTTACTCTGGTGTTTTATTTTAAGATAATTTCATTCGAATATTTTTTACCCTCATAATTAATATGATATAATAAAAACAGATTTACTTTTTATGAATACATCCAATTTAAAAGCATGCATATCAATTCGTGTAACTGGTTATTATCTTTGTATTTTGGAGGACCTCTATCGATGAAGAAAAAAAGTAAACCGTTTTTTAAAAAAGATCAGATTTCGTGTTTCATTATATTTTTACTTGTCACTTTAACTGTTATCCTCTTTTCTTATGCTGAAATGATGAGATGGGATGGATTACTGCCACTAGGAACTGAAAGAGTTCTTTTTTTTACTCTGATTTTATTATGTTTACTGCAATCAGCAAATTTATTGCTTTGCCTGTTTTTCAGATTCATCACTATTGAAAAAAAACTATTAATCATGATTGGTTCTATGGCGATTTCTTTTAGCCTTTTAGGCTATTTTGCTTTTGTCATTAATCATAACATCACTTTCTTAGATGCTCTTTATCGTTCCATTCAATTATTTGTCGGTGAATTTGACACTTCCGCTTTTGGTGATGCAAAAATTCCTCTGCTGATTAACCTTGCAAGGTTCCTTGCTTTATTTGTCACATTCGGTACTATAGTCATTATTATATTACGACAAAGAATCTATCATCTGAATCTGAAATTGCTATATAAAGATATCGTCATCATTGCGGATAAACCTGATCAATATATCAAAGATCTGGCAGAAAACTTTACCCGCAGTAAAAGAAAAGTGATAATCGGTTACACAGATGACTCTTTATCAGTTGACCAGGAAATAAGCAGTGGAATCCCCATGATTCCAGTCAGTTTGAGTAAGAACACTTTATCACAGTTAAAAATCTGTAATATAAGAAATGCTAAATGCATCTATTTGTTCTGTGATCATGCAAAGGACAATATTCTTTTATTAAAATCAATATATCAGCTGCTTAAGCCATATGGGAAAAACCCTGTTAAATCGGCAGCTGCTGATCCTTCAGCACCATTAACTGATGCAGACACCATAAACAATCTCATAAAGGAGTATTGCAGAACAGTCTTTCCTGATGAAAGCGCTGCTGAAATACAGGCAGAATATAGTCTTCCTGATGAAAAAGTGTTTTATATCAGGTATTCAAGCGATGAAGAGCGTGAATACTATTCGCTTGATGAAGTATTTACACATAGAAGCAGTGCTTTCACCACTTACTTCATCAATGTATTTGACATATCAATCAGGCAGATGATTGCTTTGAACAGCCTTGTCAAAAATCTCAAAATAGACCATACAGTTTCATTGTCTGAATTAAAAGATAAGCTCGAACATATTGTCATAGCCGTTTCCGGCTCAGGAGATGTCCTTTATCGAACCATTAATGAGATAGCCAAGAACTGTCTGTATAACGACCAGCCATCAATTAATATCATCTATCTTAAAACAAAAAAGTCTTCTTCCATTGATTATTCCAAGATGTCTCCCTACCTGAATGAAATTGTCAGCATTGAAGAAATTGACATAAGTGACTTTGAAAAGAGAAAAGCGCAGATTTCACTATTATTTATCAGCTGCCCTGAAGAATTAGAAATAATGAGCCTATTAAAAGAAATTTTTCAATATGATCTTCATACTGTCATTTCAGAATATATGATTTTGACAGATGGTGATTTAATTGAATACAGTATCCTTGAAACTTATCTGGAAAGTCTTTTAAGCCCCTATCATTCCGGTATCAGAAAATTCGCCGACCATACCTTCCATCCTGTCATTCATCTCAGCAGAACTAAAAATCTTATTTTTTCTATTGATCATTTTTATCAGCAGTATGGACCCTCCAGTCACGATGTCCATCTTGCTTATCAAAAAGCTTTCACTAACAAGATTCTGAGTGATTTTAACCGATTACCAGAAATATTCATTGAGTCTAGCTTGTTAAGTTCTCTTCATCACGAATTCATCATCGAGACTATCAACAGAATCATCCTGCTGAAAACAGCTGAATATGATGATACCGGTAAAGATGAGTTTTACGATGAAATAAGATCATATTTTGAATTTCTGGCTATTACCGAGCATGAAAGATGGTTTAATGAGCGTTTGATGCAAGGTTGCATTTACGGAGAGGAGCAGAGTTACATATATCATAAAAACAGTCAGCTACTGCACTGGAATCATCTCACGAAAGAACAGCAGGAAAGCAACACAAAGTATGTGATTAATGCCATCATCATGCAGACAAGAAAATCTATAGCAACAAAAGCTATGTCACCATTAAAAGAAAACCTCATTAAGGAATACGATTTCAAAGCAAGTAATATCATAAAGGAGGAAAAGCCATGACCTATACACCAGCACCAGTTGACACATCAATGATTGAGCTTTCTAAAGAGTTAGCTTCTTCTATTGAACTCTTTGCTAAAAATACACATGAAAACTGGTCACTTGCCAAGATAAATGAAGGATGGACATATGGTGAAATAAAAGATGACATCAAAAAAGCAACTCCTCTTTTAGTTCCCTATGAAGAGCTGCCGGAGTCAGAAAAAGAATATGACAGAATTCTGGCAGTAAATGTAATCAAGCTTTTAAAGAAACTTGGTTATGAGTTAATAAAAGAAAACAGAAAGTTATGAGGTAGCGCTTTGTCACATGATGTTTTCATTTCATATTCACATAAAGACCGGTTAACCGCCAATAAGCTTTGTCACAAACTTGAGGAAGAGAAAATACGATGCTGGATGGCCCCAAGAGATGTTAATCCTGGTGGGAGCTGGGCCGGTGAAATTGCTGATGCCATACCTAATGCAAAAGTGATGGTACTTATTTTATCCGCCAATTCAAATGCTTCCAAACAGGTGTTAAGAGAAGTCGAACTGGCAATCAATAACGATATTGTTCTCATACCGCTTAGAATCGAAGATATCATGCCAACCGGCAGCATGTCATATTTTTTATCTACCACTCATTGGATTGATGCTATCGATAATACCTTTGACAGCAAATATGATGCGCTCAGTAATCGCATCAAATCAATATTAAATGTAAAAGAAGTGGCAGTGGAAGATAAAAAAGTGCAAGCGATTATAGTAAAAGAAAAAAAGAAAAAAAAGAAATTCCCGTTAAAACCAGTACTCTTGATTACCGCATTGGTTTTATTGATCGGATTAATCATATATATGATTCTTGGTGGGTTTGCTTCTTTAAAAAATTACCTTTCAGAAAACACCTCTCTGTTCAAATCTTCTGCGACTCAGGGATATCAACCTTCTTATAAGCCTTATGTTGTCAATCTGCCTGAATCTACCCCTTCTCCCACTCCTGAAATCATCTATACACCAAAAGACTATGGTTTGAACCCTGTTCAGACAGTCCAAATCCCTGATGAAGGACTTAAAAGCATTATTCTTTCAACGCTTGAAAATATGGGTACCCCTGTTTCTGAAGAAATCACTGTCAATGATCTGTTTGCCCTCAGATATTTGATTATAGCTTCAGAAGAGTGGTTTAGCCAAAATCCTGAGATAAACGAAATTTATCCTTTATCAAGACCAGATGATACTGCTATCAAGAATCTGGATGGACTTCAATATGCGCAGAATCTGCAGGCTTTAATTATAGTCAATAAGGATATACGCGACATCAGTTTTTTATCCGGTCTGGATAATCTTACTTTGCTTAATCTTTCCGGAAATAACATAGAGAATGTTTTGCCTGTAAAAGACCTGAAAAAACTGATTAGCTTAAATCTTGAAAACAATTTAGTTGAAGATGTCACTTATTTAGGAGGATTGTCAAATCTCGAAATTCTCAATCTTTCAGCTAATAGAATCACAGACCTCAGAGCGTTAAGTCTACTGACTAATTTAAAAGAGTTCTCATTTACGGGAAATGCTCTGAACCGGCTCACTGATGTCAATGGACTGTCCGATTTGAACTTTATTGAAATGCTTGATGTCGATGGGAATGAGCTTTATGATATCACAGCATTATCCACCTTCAGCAATCTGAAGACACTAAACATATCCAATAGTTTAATCAAGGATTTAACACCTTTAAGCAAATTGATTAATTTACGATCGCTTTATTTCAACTGCATTGGATTTTCAAGCATTTCAGATATTAAAGGACTATCTGATTTAACCTTCCTAACACAGCTTTCATTAGAATATAACAGTATCACTGATATAAGCGGATTGTCGAAATTAACCCATCTTGAAAATTTATGGATACAGAATAACAGCATCAATGATATAAGTGTTCTGGAAGGTTTATTGAAACTGAAATATATTGGCATAGATTCTTTTACCTATATCAATAATTTAGCCACTATTAAGAAAATTAATGCTTTTTCATATATTGATGTCATAGAATCAGAAGATAACAGCATGTACACCCCGGAGGAATTTAACCTTGACCCAAACCAGGTGGTTGAAATCAGTGATACCGGCCTTAGGGATTCCATCTTCATTATGATGGAAAAAGCCGGCACACCTATGACAGGCTCCATCACTATCCAGGATCTTTTTGAAATAGAAGAGCTGGCTTTTATATCAACAAGATATTTAGATTCTTCACCGGACATTGTAAATGAATTCCCTGATGTTATCGCTGCAGATACTGATATATTAAGTCTTGAAGGGCTCCAGTATGCCTATAATCTGAGAACACTTATGATATCTGATAAGAATCTTCAAGATATCAATGCCATAAAAAATCTGATCAATTTAAAAAAAATCATTTTTTCAGGAAATAATATCAGTGATTTC
>JAFGUQ010000146.1 GCA_016938455.1 Clostridia bacterium | reverse complement strand
ATTTAAATATCTGCAACCGGTGTCCATCCATCCATCCAGTTCTGCTCACTATCTCTTATGAATATGCTTTGCCAGTTTAAATCAGCTACATTCCAGTCTCTGAAGTTCAATATGCATTCATAAAAAGATTTTATGTGGTCAACCGTCGGATTCTCTATCAGCTGATGAATGTTTTCCATCAGATTCTCAGGTTTCTCTTTCACTCCTTCAAGTACTCTTAAGAACCATTTATGGTAGGGATATAGCACTTCATTATGTGCTAAAATCATTCGACCTCCGAAAAGAACAAGATTACTGACAGAATGGTTCAAAAGATACCGGTTATCATGATTAATAGCCTCATAACAGTACCAGTTCCATGCTTTAAACTGAGCGTAAAACCGGTTAATCGTTTCCTGTTTCTTTTCAACCGGGTATCTGACAATTTGTTTGATTAACAACTTTATATCATCAGTTTTGGAATAGGTAGCCCATGCACCATCAAAAGCAAATCTGGCTGCCTCACTTCCATATGAAGCCACTTTTTCAAGAAATTCAAGATTGATATATTTTCCATCAATATATCCTTCTTCATAAGTGCATGATTCTCTTTCGACAAAATGAGTTAATCCGGCTTCTTTTCTCTTTTTGTATTCATCATCGCTGATGACAACCAGAATGTCCACATCAGATTTTTCTGTTTCAAGCTGATGGGCGATAGATCCGCCTATGATAATTGCCTGTACTTCTTCTTGCACCTTTAACTTGTCTGTAATGTTTTTAATTGTTTCTAAATGATGTCTGTACATTATTGTCCCTTCATAAATATTTATCCTTTGACTATCACAATTTTTTTACATGGCTGCTGCTAATGACAGTTATTTCAGTTCCTTATACATAAACACAATATGTTTAGCTTTTGTAAATTTATTTTTCACATAAAAATCAAGCGATGGCATATGTCTGTTGGTCAGTAAAGTAATTCCAGCAAGTTTTCTCTTTTCCACATAGTTTTCTATATGTTTTAAGAGTTCTGTACCTAATCCTCTATGTTGAAATACCGGTGAGATATAGAATTCATCTATGAAAAGCTCATCTCCCGTCCACCATGTTTTTTCATGACAGAAAGCTGCTCCGATTACCTTTTCATCTTCTATGATAATAAACCCTGCAAAGGATGGATTTACGAAATACTCCATCAGGTATTTGATACTGCTGTCATCATTCCAGTTATTATTCCATGGCAACCCGTTATAGGCTTCAATAAGAAGCTTGGCACAGGGAACAAGATGCTCATGTTTCATTTTAACTATTTCCATGTTAACCCCTTTACTAAAGTTATATTATTCATTATACAATACATTTAAAAAAAATTTACAGTTTAACAGGTAAATGTTATTCTGCCTTTCCCTGGTTGGATACTCCAGAGATCATCTTTTCAATTTTCTCTTTATCTCCAAGGTAATATCTGTTTATAGGATTCAGATTCTCATCTAACTCATAAACAAGCGGTATTCCGGTTGGTATATTAAGCTCTACTATTGCCTCATCACTGATTTTATCAAGATGTTTGACTAACGCCCTTAAACTATTACCGTGTGCCACTATTAAAAGCTTTTTACCGGCTTTTATGTCTGGCGCAAGCACATTTTCCCAATAAGGCATAAAACGGTCTATCGTGTCTTTCAGGCTCTCTGAAAGCGGAATGTCATTTCTGTTAAGATGTCTGTATTTTTCTTCATTACCAGGATATCTCTTATCATCTTCTGTTAATTCAGGTGGTTTTATATCAAAGCTTCTTCTCCAGATTTTGACTTGTTTCTCACCATGGATTTTTGCGGTTTCTGCTTTATTAAGACCTTGGAGCGCACCGTAATGCCTCTCGTTTAACCGCCATGATTTTTCCACCGGTAACCAGAGTTTATCCATTTCATCTAGAATATAATATAAAGTTTTAACTGCTCTTTTTAATACAGAAGTAAAAGCAATATCAAATTCATAACCTTTTTCTTTTAGTATTTTCCCTGCGTTTTTTGCTTCTTCAATTCCTTTTTCACTTAAATCAACATCTGTCCAGCCGGTAAATCTGTTTTCCATGTTCCATAGACTTTCACCATGTCTCACTAATACAAGTTTATACATTTTATTTACCTCCAACTATCAATATATACCCAGTAATCAATCATATCCAATCACCTTCCAGCTTTGGTCCTTTTTGATAACCGCTACCTCATGCCCGTGACCGCCATGAAACATGACAGTCACAAAAAATGCTTTAGACTGAGAAATCTCTCCATTACATGATATTTTCGCGATATTGAAAGTCAAATTCTTGTTTAGCTCAAAATAACTGGCTAGATCATCAGGAACAGCACTACCATATAAAGTGCTTTTAAATAAATCATAATTGCCCATCTCAATAGAAAGGACATGCTCGAATATCATATCAACCAATGACTCTTCCAGTCTTTTATCTAGTACCATCTCATTTTCATTCAAAGTCAATCTCTTCACTTCTCCGTTTAGAAACATGATTTCGCGTTCTTCATAGGCAAGATTGGTTTCAAGTGTTTTGATTTCATTTTCTAAAACTGCCTTCTGCTTATTGAATTCAATCAGATCATTATTGATTTGTTCAATCATCACTTTGTCATCTGCTGATGCTTCCTGCAACTGAGTAAGCTCATCAGTCAACCCCAGTATTTCTTCCTCCTTATCAGAGAGCAACCCTTTTAACTGACTGTTTTCAGCCATGGTCTGACTGTTATTCTCAAATATCGTGTTATATGCCATTGCTTTAGTAAAAAACAATGTCATGAAAACACCTGCTGCAGCCAAAGCCAAAACCATGATAAAATACTTTCTCATAAAATTTTTCATTTTACTGTCTCCCTAATCTTAACAGTTTGTCACTCTATTATATCATTAAAAGAATAATGGACAAATTTTGTTTTGTTTTTAAAAATTAAGTAGTAGAATGAAGTAAAAGCAATTTGCTTTGGGGGATGATATGAATAACAGAGAACGTTTCAATAATATTTTCAGTTTTCAAAAAGCAGACAGAATGCCTGTCTATTATTTCGGCACCTGGCCTGAAACAAAGGTAAAATGGGTAGAGAATGGTTTTAATTACAATGGTTCTCTAAGATCCCATGCAGGACCTCAGCTCGCTGGTATGGATGAAGACTGGGAAAAAGGAATGTGGAACAGTCAAGGATTATTCAGCGTTGCCACCATCAGTGATCTTTACAAAGTCATTGAAGAAACAGATGACTATATCATTACAAGAACTTCTGACGGTTCCATCGAAAAAGAACTGAAAAAGTCAACATCCATTAATCATGCCATCGAGCATGGTCTGAAACCGACAAGAGAATCCTGGGAGAATTTCAAGAATTATCTTGATCCTCATGATAAAAGAAGATATCCGAATGATCTAAATGAGAGAATTGCTCTTTTAAAAAGCAGAGATGTTGTCAGAATGTTCCATGGAGGCAGTCTATATGGATGGATCAGAAACTGGATGGGTGTCGAGGAAATATCCTATTTCATGTATGATGAACCTGAACTTCTTGAGGAAATGGTGTCATATATAACGGATTTCATGATTGAAGTGACAGGAAATGCATTATCTAAAGTTGAAATGGATGCTGCCTATATCTGGGAAGACTGCTGCGGTGCAAGCGGTCCTCTATTTTCACCATCAATATATAACGAGATTTTTGACAAACATTATAGAAGACTTTTTTCATTTTATAAGTCCATGGGTGTCAAGAACATCATGCTTGACAGCGATGGTTATTGTGACCCTCTGATTCCGAATTGGATTTCTTCAGGTGTTGATATCCTTTTTCCTTTGGAGGTTGGAACCTGGCAAAATTCTCCTGAAAAAGTAAGAAGTAAATTTGGACGAAATGTAAAAATATTCGGAGGAGTGAACAAACATGTGATTCCAGCAGGAAAAGATGCGATAAGAGAGCATCTTCTGTCATTGAAACCTTGTGTGGATGAAGGAGGGTTCATTCCTATTCCAGACCATCGTATTCCTCCTGACTGTTCCCTCTCTAGCATGTATGAGTACATTGAAGTATTCAATGATGTTTTTAATCGTCGTAAGTGAAATCATTCTTACATATTTAATTAACATGGTAATGATGTAAAAGAACCTTTTTAACAAGGTTCTTTTTAATTTAATACTACTTTTTATTCTTCATCAGCCCGCTGACTCTTTCAAACAGTGTTTTCTTTTTGGGAGGTTCCACTTTGCTTCGCTGATAGGCTTTCTGCGGTCTGTAGTTCCTGTTGATCTTCTGCTTGAATTCATTTACTGCTGACTTTTCTACCGGTGGAATCCTGGTTGCTGCCGACTCTTTTTTTTCATTGATTACCGGTTTGGGTGAAAATTGCTTTTCAGCTTCAGGTTTAACATTCACAGTCTTCGGTCTGTCACTCTGTACAGGTTTGTTTTTTACACTGACCGGCTTATTTCCCTGTTTTGCATTTTGTGCATGAGATGATCTGTAATTTGTATTTGGTTTGGCTGCATTATGCTGATGAGGTTTAGCATTTCCCTGATTCTTGTTTCTTGAAATATGTTCCTGCGGTCTTGGTGCCTTTAAATTGGCCCATTTCCCGTCTGCTTTTGAGATAGCTTGTCTTACTTCCTCATCAGTCGGCAGTTCCTCTTCTTTAATCAATGCATTCACATGCTCTTCAATTTCATATAATGACATGATATCCTGTGAAGTAACCAGTGTGATGGCTTTACCAGCTTTACCTGCTCTGCCTGTTCGTCCGATTCGATGAACATAACTGTCTTTTTCCTGTGGAACATCATAGTTGATGACTAGGTTTAAATCTTCAATATGAAGACCTCTGGCTGCAACATCTGTCGCTACCATCACCTGTAATGTCCCTGATTTAATTTTTTCAATGGTTTTCAAGCGACTGCCCTGGCTGTTAGCCCCATGAATTGAATCGACAAAGTATCCTTTATTCCTTAAAAACATACTGACTCTGTCAACTTCATATCTTGTATTGCAGAATACAAGGCAGCTTTCAGGTTGCTCCACTTTTAAAAGCCTGTCAAGCTGAAGCCTTTTTTCATTGATATTCACACGATAATATACCTGCTCTGTTGAATCTACAGTCATTGAATCTGATTCGAGTTCAACAACGACAGGTTCTTTCATATAAGCGCTGCTTAACCTCTTGATTTCTGTGGGCATAGTAGCTGAAAAAAGCATGGTGATCCTGTTTCTTGGGACTAATTTAATTATTTTAACTACTTGATCGATAAATCCCATATCAAGCATCCTGTCTGCTTCATCAAGAACCAGGAATCTGATGTTCTTTGTAACTAGAGTGCGTTTCTGTAAATGATCAAATACACGTCCAGGAGTTCCGGTAATGATGGAAGCACCTTTTTTCAGTTCCCTGATTTCAGTTTCAATATTGTGCTGTCCGTAAACCACAGAAGTTTCTACTTTCTGATACTTTGACATCAGCTTAATATCACTGTCGACCTGAACAGCCAGTTCTCTTGTCGGTGTCAGAATCAGAGCCTGCGGGCCTTCTACTTGTGTATCAATCATCTGCAGCATCGGAATACCGAATGCACCTGTCTTTCCGCTTCCTGTTTTTGACATGACAATTAAGTCCTCTTTTCTCAACACAAGAGGAATGGTTCTTTCCTGAACCATTGTGGGAGTCACAAACCCCATTTCTTCAATTGCTTTTATAATGTCAGGTGATACACCTAACTTAATAAATCCGTTTTCCATATTGCCTGCTTTCACTTTTAAAATGATACCACGGCAATAGCAAGTCAATAATGATCATTTTAATTGTCGTAAACTCATTTATCTATATTATTTATTATTGTTTCCTTTTCAAAAAGTCAACTACTATATTGTAACATTATTCTGCTTTAAAACCAATACCTTGTGCGATTGGCAATTTTCACTAAAATCAGCATGACAGGTACCTCCACAAGCACTCCCACAATCGTAGCTAATGCTACAGGGCTGTTAATGCCGAAAAGCGAAATAGCCACCGCTACTGCTAATTCAAAAAAGTTTGAAGCACCTATCATTCCTGCAGGAGCTGCAATATCATGCGGCAGTTTCATAATTTTACTGGCACCATATGCAACGAAAAAGATTAAAAAGGTCTGAATAACCAGCGGAATGGCAATCAGAAAAATATGAAGCGGGTTTTTCAGAATAACATCCCCCTGGAAACTGAATATGATGATTAACGTTAAGAGAAGTCCAATGATTGTTATCTGATTGAATCTGGAAATGAATGTATATTTGAAGTATTCAGCTCCTTTATGTCTGATTACAGAACTTCTGGTTAAAACACCTGCAAGAAGAGGGATGACAACAAAAAGCATTACGGATAAAAGAAGTGTGTCCCATGGAATTTCAATTCCTCCTATTCCGAGCAGTAATGCCACTATCGGAGTGAAGGCAATAAGGATTATCAGATCATTAGTCGCTACCTGCACCACTGTATATGCGGAATTTCCTTTTGTAAGATGACTCCAGACAAAAACCATGGCAGTGCATGGAGCTGCACCTAAAAGGACAGCCCCTGCCAGATAATCTTTGGCAAGGTCTGATGGAATCAGGTTTTTAAATACGATATAAAAGAAAAATGATGCAATCAAATACATTGTAAAAGGTTTAATCAGCCAGTTGACTATCCAGGTGATAAATAATCCTTTCGGATTTTTCCCCACATCTCTGATGCTTTTAAAGTCAACCTTCATCATCATGGGATATATCATCAGCCATATCAGAACCGCAATAGGTATAGACACATTGGCATATTCAAATTTCCCAAGAAATTCAGGGATGAAGGGAAGGTAACGACTGATCATAATCCCAAGTCCCATGCATATGATCACAAAGACAGATAAATATTTTTCAAAAAATCCAATCTCTTTTTCAATCACTTTTTTCATATATTCCTCAAAGTTGAATGAATATCTTTATCAGTCATTGCGCTGCCACTCTTTTTAACTGTTCTTTGTTTTTGTAATAAAGTCTGCAATATTCTGAGGAATCACATAATCGCTGTTCTCAGGTATCGGTTGTTCATTGAAGACAGCTTTTAATATTCCTTCTATGATCATTCCTTTTGGAGGTACCTCATATTCAACATTATCATAAACAAACACTCTGCAAGTGGTTTCACTGTTGCTTAATTTACTGCAAGTGTCACATATGTTCTCTACCACTTCTCCGAAAATATCCTGGAAATTCACTAAAATAGTTGGTGAACTCTTAAACTCGAATTCAGTGGCTAATTCTTCGCTGTCGATTTTAAGGCCGAATATTTCAAATGAATACCCGGCGGTTTCCAAAGGTCTTCTCAGCTCATCAATAGCGGCAAACAGATTTTCTTTTGTTTTTGCACATCTTTCACATGTATCGATTTCAAGAAACAGAAATTCTATCAGAATATTCTTTTCATCAAATTCCTCTTCACAGTCACAATCATCACCGCAACCGCAATGATCATGTTCTTCACATGAACAGTCATCACCGCAGTCACAATCCTCATCTGTATGATTACAGCCGCATTTGCATTCTTCTTCAATGTCATTATATTCGTTTTTCTTCATTTCATTTCTCGCTTTCTTTTACTCACAGCAACATGGTTCATGTTCATCTGATTCTAACGCTGTAAATCTATTCAATATTTCTTTTGCTTTTTTTATACCTGAAACTGAAATCTTATAGTATATCCATTTCCCGTCTTTTTCGGCAATGACAATACCGCTGTCAACTAATATTCCCATATGATGAGATAAGGTTGACTGAGCAATATCAAGTTTCTGTAACAAGTTGCAAGCACAGCTAGCTCCGCTTTGAAGATGTTTCAAAATCATAAGCCTGTTTTCATCACAGAAAGCTTTTAGAATTTTTGCTTCTTCCTGATACATTCATTATTCCTTTTCATATCTATACTAATCGATTTATTATAGCCGGGCAAATTGATTATTGTCAATGAAATCTATTAAAAAAGCACCATTTAGGTGCTTTTTCATTCAAGCTTCATGTTTATCTGCTGAAATCATAACTGAATGATATCTCGATGATATAATTTGTTCCGATATCATCGGTGAAATTAGCCAGGATTCTACCGCTGAAAGTTTTCTCAATATATGATAACTCCTGAGTCTGACTTCCTGTCCATTTAGGATTGATGATGGAAATATCAACGGTCAGTGCTCCTTGATTAATGGCATCATACAGATTCCCTTTATCAAATAATCCGTTAATGGCCGCAACCTGAGTCATGATATCTTCTGTTGAATTAAACTGATCAACTAGTGTTAAAGGATCCTGAGGTAATGACTCCATGATGCTTTTTGCTGCTTCCGGATCATAGAAAGGGTTATAAAACCATGTTGGAAACAGACTTTCCATAAGCTGTTCATCGCTTTCGAGATTATACACATCCACTTCACCGTCTGCATCAGTCATCGTGTTTGTTTGAACCTTATGAATCCATTCTTTTTCCCCTATGTTACTAGGCATCTGCTGGTAAAAATGGAATATTTTTGATTCACTGTTCTCTTTCATTCTGATTAAATAATCTAATGGCGGCAGGAAATTCCCCATCTCCTCATCGAGCATGTCTTTTGCATCATTAAGCATGTCTGACAATCCTGGAAGATCGCCAAGTCCTTCCATACCGCCTAAACCTCCTAAGCCACTTAATGCATCACCCAATGAAGCTTCCCCTGGTGAACCGATGTCCATTTGAGGTAGTTGAATCAACTGATTGGTAAAAGCACCTGCTCCTAAATCACCCTGCTTATATTCATATGTGCCGATATATGATGAGTCCATTTTCAGTTTGCTTCCGTCCTCACCATTATCCTCAAAGCTTGTCTTCCCTTGAAATGTCATTTCAAGCTGATTGACAAAATACATGTCCCCTATGATCAAATCCTGGTATGCGCCAAGTTCACCTGTACTGTCCGGGTTATATCTTTCAATATCCTCAACAATGACAATATTGTAATCTTTATTCTCAAAGCTATCAATCATGTTATTCATTGTATGAACTTCAATTTCAATAAGCCCTTCTCCTTTGATTCGCTGTTCATAATCCCATTGGAAGGCATGTGAAGTATCGGAATCGGTATCATAGCTGAAGAAGATGATGGTAATCATCTCAATGTTCTCTTTTTTGAAGTCAACACTTCCAACAAATGTGTCATATCGTCCGTTTAAAATCAGTTTCCACTTGCCATCGCCTGTCTCACCAAAAACAACCATTCCTGCTTTCTTTTTTTCATCAGCAATCCCTAAGTCAGATGTGATATTCAAAAAGGCTTCCTGGTCTTCTCCTGGAAGTATATTGACCACCTGATATCCCGGGTAAGTAAGATTATAGTGAATCCAGTTGTCCACTCGTTTGTCCATCATCTCCTCATGAGTCATGCTGTCAGCAATGTCAATGGAAAATGTTTTATCTGCTAAAGGCGAATTGGCTTTAAAAGGTATATCGCTCATATCCCTCTCTGCAAAAAGATATTGAGCAAAATAGGCCATCATATTATGGATTCTGTGATCTTTTCCAAGTACTGTCAGCAGACACTCCATGAAATCTGCCTGAGTTGGCATTTCCTTGATGATTCTTTCATTTAAAGTGGTATCTTCCATTTCAGTATAATAGAAGTAATAAAGCTGATACCAGGATTTCATATCGTTTTCTGACATATCTTCCACTTTAAGTGAAGGATTCTGATAAACAGGATCTGAATATCTTAAATGGTAGCCAATGCTTTCATCCATGAACAGAACTGCCCAAATGGCAGTAGACTCCATCACGAATCTGTGTGTATCAATCAGCCTGTCATATTCAAGGGCATACTGATAGGCATGAAACAGTTCATGGTATACACTTGCTTTAATATAATCATCGCTTAAAAAAGGATTAATATGAATATAAAAAGCATTACGCACAGGTTCATCCAGCAGAATCTCCTGTTTCTGATAGGAAAAAGATTCCACATCAATGCCAAGAGGTTCCATGAAAAACCTGATTGGTGTATCCAGAATCATGCCAAGATACTGATCATACTGTAAACTTGCATCTATATAGGCTTCTTCAACTGCCTCTCTGACATGTTCACCAATAATGGCATTGTCAGCAAACAGAATAGCATTGTTACCTATTTCCACGCTATATGGTTCTTCTTCTGCATGAACTGTTCTTGTGAATATAGAAAAAAACGAAGAGCTTGCTTCATTGTCAGTGCCAGGCATTGATGTGATGTCATCAACCATCGCTTTTTCCTTATCTGATAATGTGTCGTAATGATCAATCATCCATTGAATGTCCAGTGACATATCAACTGGTATCTTTGTCGTATTTTCAATATCTTCTTCTGACGAAATATCAGTTGATTTCCCTTTGACAAACACCTCAAGCCTTGATGCATGATAATCTGATTCATTGACTTTCCCTGCTTTATAGTCAGTATCCAGTGATGCCAGTTCTTTTTCCATTTCGCTTAACACAATAGTGACTTCCGGTGTACGATTTGAATCAGGTTCATTATCAGCAGTCTTTTCATTTTTTTTGCATGCGGTGAAATTAATATTGATAAGTATAGCCATGGCAAGTAAGGTAACTAATACTTTCTTTTTCATTTTTACATATGTCCCCTTTTTTGATTATACATTTATTTTAACAAAAAACTAATCAGAATTGAAGCATTTTTATCTGCAGAATTTTTTATTTGATTAATTCTGATATGCCTTTTCCAGCTTAGAGACGATGTCAAATGAAGTTGTATCAGGAAATAAAGTATTTCTCGTAAATACACTTGATATCATTAGTATGCATTTCTCTCAGAGAACTGGGATAAATGATTTCCAGATGCAGACTATACTGAAGTATCCAGTATCTCATTGCATTGATATTGGCTGTAAACCTTATTTCAATTTTCTCGTTGTCACATTCTTTTATTTTAATATCTTCGCCAAACCAGTCTATGAAATCTCCGATCATCCCTTTTTCAGTTCTGATAACGATACTTTCTGTTTTCCCTGAATACATGTATGGAAACTCGTTTTTAACTTTTCTCAAATCAAGTCCCGTTTTATGGTCTTCAAGGTTGTAAACAGGTTTAATGGCAGTATCTTCAATGATTTTCATATTGGTGATTAAATCCATTCTGAAGTTAACGATATTGTCATATTTATCAATGTTGCCAATCAAGTAATATTTGCTGTTATGAATGAGAATCTGGTATGGGTTGACAATATGCTCCTTTTCATGCTTTGGATGCAGCTTCTTGTCAATTTCGAAATAATTATATATGAAGGATATCTTCTTGTGCCTTTCTATAGCTTCATCAATAATATCAATGTTATAGAAAATTGTCGTATTATGATTTCTGTTATTCTCAATCACAGGAAGAATATGTCTGGTTCTGCTCTTAAAGTAGATGGAGCTCTTTCTGTTTAATTTATCAATAATTGATTTTGAATAGTGTTCTGATAAGAATTTAGAGGAATAGACACTGTCAATCAACAGACGTAACTCGGCATCTTCAAATTCCCGGGATACCAGCCAAATGCCCTCCCCGTTATCAGCTTTTGTTGAAATATCATATCCGAATTCCTGCAGATAGGAAATATTCCTTGCTACCGCTTTTCTCTCGCAGTCCATTTCATAGTCCTTCTGAATATAGGAAATAATATCACATTGAGTCAGTTTGTGGTTCTGATCAGAATACTTTTTCAATACTTCCAGTACATAAAGTATCAACAGTTTTTTAGCATTCATTTTTGTCCCCCATAAGAAAAAGATTTGATGTCCCTATTTCAGTACATAACCTTTACCTATATAAGAGTATTAAAATGTCATATAGTTTCAATTATTTAAACAATAATTTAATTTCTTCCATGTTTATCT
>JAFGUQ010000145.1 GCA_016938455.1 Clostridia bacterium | reverse complement strand
GCATTGGTAAGTCTGCCTTCAATCAGATTTCTCTTTTGAGAAAGATTAATACCATAGTTATCCCTGATGTAACTGATTAAACGTTCAAAATCTTTGTCATTAATTTTTATCATTGTCTTTGTTTCCCTTATTATTATCGCTCTGTTTTATAACTTTAATATCGGCAGAAAACTCAGTTTCTTTTAGTTTTTCAGACTGTCTTCCTGAAATAAATAAGTTTTATATCATTGTAAAAAAATACGGAGGTTTTTACACCTCCGCATTGCTTGATTAATATTTCCCGAAACTGTTATCATCCAGATTGATGACCGGTTCCTTCGTCTGTCTGATCTGTTTTACTTCTCTTTTAACTGGTTTTGCAGGTTTTCTGCTATTTGACTCCCCTTTTAATTTAAACTTAGCTACTCTGTCTTTTAAGAGCTCAGCCTGACTTGAAAGCTCTTCGCTGGCAGCTGCACTCTCCTCAGCTGTTGCTGAATTGCTCTGAACAACCTTTGAAACCTGCTCAAGTCCTTCGTTTATCTGTGATACTCCAGTTGCCTGTTCATTAGATGCACTGGTAATCTGAGATACAAGACTGGATGCTTTTTCAACTCCCTTGACAATATCTTCAAGTGCTTTTGCTGTTTCATTGGCAATTTTTGTTCCTGTCTCAACTTTAGAAATAGATCCTTCAATTAAAGCAGTTGTCTCTTTAGCTGCATTGGCACTTCTAGCTGCCAGATTTCTGACTTCTTCTGCTACCACTGCAAATCCTTTTCCATGTTGTCCTGCTCTGGCAGCTTCAACAGCAGCATTTAAAGCAAGTAGATTAGTCTGGAAAGCAATATCATCAATGACTTTAATGATTTTAGATATGTTCTGAGATGACTCATTAATATCTTTCATGGAATTAAGCATTCCAGTCATCTGTTCATTTCCTCTGGTGGCATTACTCTTGACTTCAAGTGTGATTCTGTTTGCTTCATTGGCATTATTGGCATTTTCTTTTGTCTGAGATGCAATCTGGCTGACAGATGCAGTCAGTTCTTCTACAGAGCTTGCCTGTTCAGTTGAACCTTGAGATAATTCCTGACTTCCGTCAGACACCTGAGATGCACCGGCAGAAACCTGCTCTGCAGCATTGTTGATCTCGCTTAATGTGTCATTCAATGAGTTAATCAGGACTTCAAAAGCACCCATTAAATCACCGATTTCATCTTTGGAAGTGGCATTGACACTTAAATTCAAATCACCATCAGCAAGTCTTCCTGCAATTTTCACTAGCGAATTGATTGGTTTACTAATTAATCTGCTTATGAATAATCCTAATACAATAGCAAGAATAATGGCTATCACGATAATGACTATTAAAAGAATCGTTGACTGCACTGCGCTCTTCTGTGCTAAATTATACACTCTGTCAGCTTCGTCAATGTTTTCCTGTATCAGGTTTCTTAGTGTAGCTTCTGTTTGAAGGTAGCTTGTTCTTGCTACAAGTGCCGCTTCATAAACTTGCTGATCAAGTGCCTTGGCTTCCTGGCTGTCATAAGATGCACCTGATGCTATCAAACTGTCTTTCTGTTTTGCAAGTGCTACAACTGCAGCATCATCTTTGATCCACTGATCCCACTGAGGTACGAATATTTTCCATTGTTCCGCTTCATAATCCGTTTGTGGTAATGGCGTATAAACATCCCATGCTTCAAGTGCTCTTGCAATCGCTGATTCAATATAGGCATACTGAGGGTCTCTGAGAGATTTATCTCTCATCTGAGCAATCTGCAAGCCTCTTTCACCTGTGATAACAGCTGTCTGAGCTTCTTTTATCGCCAGCAGGCTTTGTATGCTTGGTAATCTTATCAGTGCAATTTCATCTTGTGTGGATCTGATTTTACTCAATCCAAGATAGCCGACCAGTCCGACTGCACCTGCGATTAATGCTACAATCACAAATCCTAAAACCAGCCTCTTCCCAATTTTCATATTATTTATAAAACTCATAATAACCTCCATGTATTATTTTTTTATTTACATTGCAATTGCTTCTACTATATCAAGTTCATCTTCATTCAACATTTTCTGACAGTCAAGTAATAGCTTGACACCGTTTTCAGTTTTTCCGATGTTTTTGATGTAGTTGTTCTGAAACCCTATTTTATATTCCGGTGGCGGAACAATATTCTCTTCAGATATAGTCAATACTTCAGATACATTATCCACAATGAATCCAGCTGAAATATTGTTTATGTCCACGACAATAATACAAGTTCTGTCATCATATTTGATGGCTTCTTTTTTAAATTTAAGCCTGACATCAATTACCGGGATGATCTTCCCTCTCAGATTGATAATTCCCTTAACAAAATTAGGCACCTCTGGAATCAGTGTGATTGGCTGCACTCCAATGATTTCTGTCACATGCTTTATTTCTAATCCGAAAGCCTCATCTCCCAGATTAAAAGTCAGAAATCTGCCTTTTTGAGTATCTTCTTCTTCGAAAATCAGTTTTTCATTTTCATTGTTCATTTTTTACCCCCTTTAGAGTTTGTTTTGCTCATTTAATTCATCAACTGGCTGTATAAACCAGTAACATCAATAATTATGCTTATGTTTGCATCTCCTAATATGGCACATCCTGCTATACCGGAATTTGACTCCTGATACTGTCCTAAATAGACAGGGATCGGTTTGACAACCACCTGCTGTTCACCAATGATATCATCTGCCAGAATACAGAAACTTCCACTTTCTGTCTCAACCATGATAAGAATCCCATCAGACAGTTCTTTCACGTCTGACTCGATGTCAAAATGTCTGGACAGACTGATTACAGGATAGCAGTTCCCCCTGATCATAACCATTTCCTTATCAAATGAATCCTTGATTATGTTTTTCTTCAGTGCTTTGAAAGACTCTTTTATCGATATAATCGGAATAGTGAAAATTGATTTTCCGACGGATACTTTCATCCCTTCGATTATTGCTAAGGTCAAAGGAATTTTAATACTGATAGATGTTCCTTTTCCATACTCACTTTCAATGGATATGCTTCCTCCAAGCTTGTCTATGGATTTTTTCACTACATCCATTCCCACTCCTCTTCCGGAGTACTCCGTCACATCACTATTAGTAGAAAAACCAGGAAGAAGGATAATATTATAGACTTCCTTGTCACTCATCTCTTCTTCCGGTTTTTTTAACAGATTTAATCGTTTTGCTTTTTCCAGAATCTTGTTTTTATCAAGACCTTTACCGTCATCACTGATTTTTATAACAATTTCTCCACTATTGTTTAAAGCCTCAAGATATACTTTCCCAGTGGGATCTTTCTTGGCACTTTTTCTTTTTTCACTGTCTTCAATTCCATGGTCCACTGCATTTCTGATCAGATGCATTAATGGGTCTCCCAGATTATCGATGATATTTTTATCAACTTCAGTTTCTTCTCCTGAAATAATAAGTTCAACATCCTTGTTAAGTTTTTTACTCATATCTCTTACTATTCTATGCATCTTGTGAAAAGTTGATGCAATCGGGATCATTCTGATTGACATCACCACATCCTGCAGTTCATTGTTCAATTTTCTCAATTGTCTCGCAGCTTTTAAGAAGCTTTCAATTTCAAGCCCCTTTAATTCAGGATTATTAGTGACCATTGCTTCTGTGATGACTATTTCTCCGACAAGATCCATAAGCTTGTCCATCTTTTCCACATTCACATTAACAATATTACTTTTTTTAGAATTGGTGTTATCTATTTCTGAATTGATTTTTTCTTTGATGTCGACCTGAGCTTTTTTTTCAGACAGTTGATTTTCGACTTTTTCAATATCCACTTTTTCAACAAACAGTGATTCTTTGATAATTTTTTCAATCTCATTAAGCTCTTCTTTAGTAGACAGATGAAGTATGAAACCATTTTTGGCAATGTCACCTGAGCTTTCTTCGTTATCTATCAGCTCACTCGGTTCATGGGTAATTTCCTCACAGCATTCTGTCAGGTTTCTGACAACAGTAAATGCTCTGATATTTTCCATACCGCATTCTTCTTCAAACTTGACTGTACATTTGAACACATTAAGTCCTTCATGATTGACCGGTAATGGTTCAATGCTGTCATTCGATATATTCTGATTTTCTTTTTTCGTTGTATTTGAAGGTTTTCCCTCTTTTAATTCAAGTAATATTTCATTTATTCTATCTTTTAATGCAGAAGCATCTCCATCTGCCGGATTTTTATTTTCCAGTTTTTCTGTTTCTTTCCCGATAAAATCTATGGTTTTGAATCCAATCTCGCAGAGTACTCCAAAATCGATGTCCTGTACTTTGTTTTCTCTGATAAAAAAGAATAAATCCTCAAGACTATGAGTTAATTTAGCAATGTTATCAAACATCATCATAGCGGAAGAACCTTTAATGGTGTGCATGATTCTAAATATTTCATTGATGTTTTCTTCAGTCATGATTGAAGTACTTTCGATGTTTAACAATATCTCTTCCAGCTGTTCCATTAACTGAGTCGTTTCAAAATTGAACATTTCCATCATGTGTTCATTATATATATTGTTTTCAGCCATAATCAGTTCCTTTCAAGAAAATCTGTCTTCTAAATTCTTATCGGTTATTAAATTATTTTCTTTAATTATTGTTCTCTTAATTCAAGATAAACTTTTTTTATCTCATCACTTGCTTTAATAAAGCACTCAGCAAGAACAGGGTCAAAATGTTCCCCGCTTTGCAGCTTAATTTCTTCCATGGCTTTTTCAAAGCTCCAAGCTTCTTTATAGCTCCTAGAAGATGTCAATGCATCAAAAACATCTGCAACAGAAACAATTCTACCGATGATTGGAATCGTTTCCTGTTTCAGCTTATTCGGATAGCCTGTCCCGTTATATTTTTCATGATGAGTCATTGAAATTGTTGCTCCGGCCTGCAGTATTTTATGTTCTGTATTCGCTAGAATGTTAAATCCAATTCTGGCATGTGTTTTCATGATTTCCCATTCATCATCAGTTAACTTTCCGGTTTTAAGAAGAACATAATCGGGAATACCCACTTTCCCTATATCATGAAGCGGTGCTGCTCTGTAAATCAGTTCTTGAAACTCGCTGTTGAAACCACTTTGTCTTGCAAGAATCTTGCTGTATTTCGCTACTCTTTCAATATGAAATCCTGTTTCAGGATTTCTGAATTCTGCCAGTTTACTGATAATTCTAAGCGTTTCAATATCCCTTTTTCCAATATCCTCAGTCAGTACACCTACACGGCTCTGAAGAAGGTTTGAATCATTCACCTTGTCAGAACACTTATGTCTGTATTTTTGAATGTTTTTTATGGTCGCCTGAAACAAATTCTTATCGATCGGTCGTTCAAGGAAATCTGTCACACCAATTTCAAGCAAATCTATCTTGAAATCATAATTATCACTTCTGTTGATTACCATAAATACCGGGGAAATACGATTGAACTGCCTGAAACTGGAAATAAACGTCAGCACTTCAAGATTGACATTCAAATAATCCAAGAAAACTGAACTGTAAATGGTTTTGACATCATCTTTGAAGTTTTCAGATAATGTCACAATACTATTGTGATCATAACCCAGTTCCAGCAGATTGGATATAATCTTCTCTTTTCCTTTTTCATTGTCGCCTAATAATAATATTTTCATTCAATTACCAGTTTCCTCATATATTTACAAAATCAATGACGCTACTAATGATTTCGGTATAATAATCGGATACTTTAACTTATGAAAAAAGAAAAAGGTTCATAGTCTTATTAGATTGTTTATCCTTTTTGAATGATGATAATTTTGTTTTTAATTCTCTGCAAACAATTATCAATTGATTTCAATGGTTTATTCATTGTTTTAGAAATTTCGTTATAGTCCATCCCTTTTAAATAGTAATGAAGTACTTTTTCTTCCATTTTACTTAAACTGTCATAAATTCGGTCTTGCAGCTCTTTGAGTTGCTCTCTGCTGACTATCACATTTTCAGGATTGTTGATGGTGTCAATAGCTAACACATCTAGCAGCGAATTCTCTTCATCGTCAATGGGATGATTATAAAACGAAATATAAGTGTTAAGCGGATTATGCTTAAGTCTTGTGGCCGATTTGATAGCGGTGATAATCTGGCGTTTCACACATAAATCAGCAAATGCACTGAAGTTCGGAACAATAGTCACATCAAAATCTCTGATTGCCTTATATAAGCCGATCATTCCTTCTTGAATCAAGTCATCTCTGTCTCCACCCATAAGAAAATATGCTCTGGCTCTGGCAAGGATAAGATTGTTATATTTCTTGATCAGAAACTCCATGGCATCATTATCGCTTTTTGATTGAACTGCCAATAGTTCATCTGACATTTCAGAAAAGTCACTCATTCCCTCTCCTCATTTTTTCAAACAGCTCGATTTGATCTTTTGACAGATGATCTTCAAGTCTGTTTTTATCACTTTTCATATATTTCTGGCGATTCTGCTTTTTACTGGCAAGCATAATATCATGTTTCAATTCTTTTGCTGTCAGACGAAGGCCTCCTTTTAAAAGTATCGTTTTCTGTTCAAGCCCATCACCGGTTGCCACAATAATATTACCTATACCTCTTACCTCACTGACAAACCGCTCAATGAAATTATCAGCTGTCTGACGTTCCCTGGTGTATACAATTTTCAGATTGTCATATTTTTTTAAGCTTCCCACTCCATCCATTACTTTATAGGCATCAAAGACAATGACAATCTCATATCCTGAGTAACCCTGATAATTGGACAGCAGTTCTGCCAGCTTGATCCTGCATTCTTCTAATGTGTTTTTATCCAGCGGAAATATGTCCTGCCATGCATGAATGATATTATAGCCGTCAACAATCAACAAATCCATTATTTCTTCAGTCTCTGACGGGCTGCCTCAAATATAACCACTGCTGCTGAGGCTGAGGCATTCAGAGAAGAGACTTTTCCTTTCATGGGTATACTAACCATAAAGTCACATTTAGAAGCAATCAACGGTCCAATTCCCTTGTCCTCACCACCAATGATGACTGCCAGCGGTCCTTTTAAATCAATCTGATAATAGAGGTCTTTAGCATCCTGATGAGTTCCGACAGTCCAGAGCCCTTTCCCTTGTAAATACTCAATGGTGTTCGAGATGTTCGTCACCATGCTCACCTGCAAATAGGTCAGTGCCCCGGCACTGGCTTTCATAGCAGTCGGTGTGATTGGAGCTGCACGGTGTTTTGGAATGATCATTCCGTGTGCCCCCGCAGCCAAAGCTGTTCTCGCAATGGCTCCCAGATTATGAACATCTTCAATTCCATCCAGAATGACAATAAAGGGATCCTCGTTTAACTGTTTTGCATTTTCAAGCAGGTCATCAACTTCCACATATTTAATAGGAGAGATAAAAGCAATAACCCCCTGGTGATTTCCTTCACTGATAATACCATCAAGCTTCGCTTTTGCTACTTCTTTAACCAGCACATTATTTTTCCTTGCAATAGCAATGATTGCATTGATTGTTCCCTCTTTTTTTCCGTCAGACACTAGGATTCTGCTTATCTGCATATTTGAACGTAATGCTTCCAGTACAGGATTTCTTCCTGCAATGACATCATCTCTTTCCTCAATCATTTTTTTCACCTGCACATTTCTTTAATATATATTGAAGTCTCTTATCGTCACCTTTTAAATAAAGGTATCCGATGACTGCTTCAAAAGCAGTCGCTTTCGTATATTCTTCATTACTTGAATTTTTTGGTACTCCGGAAGGTTTTTTGTTTTTTGCTATTCTGGCAATAATGGCCTCATCATCAGTCAGTTCTTCTATGATCAATTCGTAATATTCTTTTTGAGCACTGGCCTTCACATATTTAATGGCCTTTGGAGAAAGATTCTTGCTAAGTCTTTCTCCACGGCTGATCAGCATCCCTCTTATATATAATTCAAAAACGGCATCACCGATATAAGCAAGCACAAGAGGTGCTACCTGTTTTGGATTCTCATTCAGTTTTCCGAATATCTTTTCAAATTCTAGCATCAGAACTCCTTGTTTTCTATGAATTCCATGATTGACTGTTTCATTTCATGCTGGGCATCATCAATTTGCATTTTGCTTATAGCTGCCAGTAAATCCGTTTTTGTAAATTTTATTGAATACAGCTGCTTTTCTAATTCAGATATGAAATTTTCGTCCATCGCATCTGAAAAAATTCTGACCGATTCAATCACAGCTTCTTTTAAAGTCAGTCCGAAATCAATATGCCCCCATGAAAATCTCTTCCCAAAAGATATATCAAAACGAGGTGACTCACCATATCTGAAGTCCCAGGAAGCATATTTTTCATAAAGCTCATTTAATTCATTTTCATTAAAATGTGAAGCATCTGTAAAGATCTCATCTGGTTTCCCGTAAATAGAGGTAAACGCAGTCGCAACTGCATTTCTGACTTTCTCAATAGTAATATCAGGATTGACCTCACTTAAGTTAATGACTCTTGCTCTGACACTTTTTATGCCTTTTGCGTTTATTTTATCTTCTGAAACCTGAAGATATTTTGTCAGCTTTTCAAAATCAGCATTCACCAGAATAGTCCCATGATGGTAGGCAGCTTCTTTTCTGAAACAGAAAGCATTACCGGAAAATTTCCTGCCCTGAAACAGAATGTCATTCCGACCTGATTTTTCTGCATCAATCCCCAGCGACTGTACTGCTTTTAAAATAACAGAAAACTGCTTATCCAGATTGTAATTCTTTTTTCCCATCAAAAATGTGAAATTAAGATTCCCCAGATCATGAAAGACTGCTCCGCCACCGGAAATTCTTCTTGCCAGTTTTCCATGATCATTTTCAAGCAAAGATGTCCTGCATTCACTCCATGGGTTCTGATTCTTACCTATGACCACAGTATTTTCATTCTGCCATAAATAAAGGACATAGTCATCCTCATGAATGTTGTTTAACAGATATTCCTCGACTGCCAGATTCATCCATGGATCATGATTTTCAGTGATATATACTCTTACTGTCATTATTCTTTACTCTTCTTTAAATTCAACTTGTTCTCTTCGCCTTTTAGCAGTCTGCTGATATTCGCCTTATGCCTGTAAATAATTAGTCCTGCTAAAATGGCTCCTGAAATAATGAAAAAAGCTCCTTTATCCATGATAAGTGAAACCACTACCAATGATACTGCAGCAATCATTGAGCCAAGAGAAACATATCTGGTCAGAAAAACAACCAGAATAAATAAAGCCAATGAGATCAACCCGATTTTCCAGTCCCACATCATGATCACAGTAGCAGAAGTCAATACGCCCTTACCACCTTTAAAATTAAAATAAAGTGGCCAGTTATGGCCGAGCACAGCAAAAAGTCCACCAATGACAGCTCCATACTGAGGATTAATCAGACTTCCAAAAAGGCAGGCAAGAACACCTTTAAGTATATCTCCTGCCAGTACCATTAATGCTGCTTTTTTCCCTAATACTCTTAATGTATTGGTAAGTCCGGCATTTTTACTTCCCTGTTCTCTTACGTCATTATGAAAAATATATTTTCCCACTACAACAGATGAATTCACTGAACCTAGCAAATAACCAATCACTCCACAAAGAATAATTGTAAATACAGTCATTTTACCGCTCCTTTTCCTTATCTTTTTCCTTGACTATGAATCTTATGGGCGTTCCTACAAATCCGAAAGCTTCTCTTAACTGATTAAATAAATACCTTTCATACGAAAAGTGAAATAATTTTTTGGTATTGATGAAAAGGACAAATGTAGGAGGTTTAACACTGACTTGGGTCATGTAGTATATTTTCAGACTTCTACCTTTATGTGTCGGCGGCTGAACCATAGCAAGCGCATCATTTAAAACATCATTCAGAGTTCCTGTTGACACTCGTTTGGTGTAGCTGTCATATACTTCATTGATAAGAGCAAAGAGTTCTTCAACTCTTTGTCCTGTTTTAGCTGAAATGGCAGTGACAGGAGCATAGCTCATGAACATAAACTTGTTTTTTGCTTCTTCAGTCAGCTTCTTATATGTGCTGTTGTCTTTTTCAATCAAATCCCATTTATTAATAACCGTGATAATCGCTTTTCCCTGTTCATGAGCATATCCTGCAATTTTTGTGTCCTGCTCAGTTACTCCGTCAATCGCATCAATCAGCAACAGACACACATCCGCTCTTTCAACAGCTGTCCATGAACGCAGCACACTGTATTTCTCAATACTGCTGTATACCTTGCTTTTTTTTCTGACTCCGGCTGTATCAATAAAAATATAGTTTCTGTCATTCCTGGTCACTTGAGTATCAATCGCATCTCTTGTTGTTCCTGGAACATCACTGACAATGACTCTGTCCTCACCTAGTATTTTGTTTAAAAGAGAAGATTTCCCTGAATTGGGTTTTCCGATAATCGCCACTTTTATGATATTCTCATCTTCTATCTCTTCTACTTGTTCCGGAAAATACTTATAGACTTCATCAAGAAGGTTTCCGATTCCAAGCCCGTGTAATGACGAAATAGGATAAATCTCTCCAAGTCCGAGATTATAGAATTCATAGAAATCATTGGGAGGTTCGCCCACCTGATCTACTTTATTAACAGCTACAACGACATTCTTACCTGATCTGTATAATATGTCAGCAACATCTTTATCAGCAGCTGTCATTCCATCTTTAATGTTGACAAGAAATATAATGACATCTGCTGTGTCAATGGCAATCTGTGCCTGCACATGCATTTGCTGCAGTATTTCATCAGTACTGTTAGGCTCAATTCCACCAGTATCTATAATTGTGAACTCTCTCCCTCTCCAGTCAGTAGTTGCATAAATTCTATCTCTGGTAACGCCTGGTGTGTCTTCAACAATTGATATTCTTTGCCCTGCAATAAAATTAAAAAATGCAGATTTCCCTACATTTGGTCTTCCAACTATTGCAACTATGGGTTTTGCCATTTCAAACTCCTTTTACTATCTTACTGACGAAATCATCACCATCATTGTTGACAATCAGTATTTTTCTATTCAATTCCTGTCTCAGTGTTTCTAATGTCATATTATCCAGAAAGATCTCCTCATCTGCCTTGAACATGGATCTTGACAATAGTAAGTCTCCCTCTAACCGTTTCTCTTTCAATGTTTCTAAAATGTCATTCCCGGTTAAAAGTCCTGTGACAGTTATGTTTTCACCAAAATATTTATTCTTGACCATAAATATGTTTATCTTAATTTTATCATACTTCGCCATTATTTTCTTGCTTATCTCAGATATAAAAGGATAGACAAGCTCACCTGTGGCAATGTTCACTGTTCTTTTCCTGTTGGAAAATTTTCTTGTATTCAAGACAAGTGTGATTTCATCCTGTAATGATGTGACCAGGCCAACTCCATTTTCAATTTGCGGAAAATCATCATATTCTGAAGCTTCCGGAAATGGGGTCTTTGATTTTATGTAAAACTCATCAGCAATATAAACAAAATTGACTCCTATCTCCTGCTTGAGTTTTTTCTGAGTAGCTTCAATCAAAGAAACTACTTGCTTCGAATCAATTTCTGTAAAAGGTTCCAGCGGGTAAAGTCCTTCTCTGAATCTGGATATTCCAACCGGAACGACAGATAAGCTTTTCACATTCGGGTAAAATTTCGAAAGGTCTGAGATTGTTTTCTGAAGCTCTTCTCCATCATTAATGCCTTTACATAAAACAATCTGAGTATTCATTTCAATACCGTTAACAGCCAGAAATTCAATCTTATCTAAAATATCTCCGGCAAATCTGTTGTTCAGCATTGTTTTTCTAAGTTCCTGGTTTGTCGTATGAACTGAAATATTGATCGGTGACATTCTCAATCTGACAATTCTTTTCATATCGTCCATAGACATGTTAGTCAGAGTCACATAGTTTCCTGTCAGAAAGGAAAGCCTGGAATCATCATCTTTGAAATATAGGGTCTCACGCATGCCTTTCGGAAGCTGGTCTATAAAGCAGAAAATACATTTATTATGGCAGGATTTTTCACAATCAATCAGATCGTTTTCAAAGGTAATGCCAAGATCCTCATCTTCCTCTTTTTCAATTTCAATTTCCCATATTTCTTTGTCAGGTTTCTGTACTTTTAAAAGAAGATCACGCTCCTGAATATACTCATGATAATCAAAAATATCATGGATACTCTTACCATTGACTGACACAATTAAATCACCCTCAGTTATCCCAACTTCAGATGCAATGGAATGCTTGTCAACTTTTAATACATACGCCATGTTCATAATAAACCTAGAAATAAAAAAAGTGGCTCTGCCACCTTTAATATTTGCTTTATTATTCTGCTACCTGAGCAACGACTTCCTTACCTTTGTAAGTTCCGCATTCTTTACAAACTTGGTGCTGTGCCTTTAATGTGTGGCATTGTGGGCATCTTACTAGATTTGGAGTTTCAAGTTTATAATGAGTCCTTCTTTTTCTTCCTCTTGCCTTTGACGATTTTCTCTTAGGTACTGCCATAATTACACCTCCTGCCGTGTATAAAAAATTATTTGTTAAAATAATCTTTCAGTTTCTCCATTTTAATATTTATTCCCTGTTTGTCACAGGTACATATGTCTTGGTTGAGATTCTGCCCGCATATCGGGCATAATCCTTTACAGTCTTCCTTACATAAAACAACAGTGGGAAAGCTTAGTAATATATTGTCAATTAAAAGCGATGTCAAATCAACATGATGTCCTTCATAAACATAGCTTTCATAATCCATATCATCACTTTGCATAACAAACCTCTCGTTTATATCAAGCTTGTATTCGCCATTGATTTCCTGCAGACATCTGTGACAAGAAGCCTTATATCTGCCTTTTACTTCACCAGTCACCAGTATATCTCCGGTATAGTTTGTCAGAACACAGTCAAGTTTAATGGTATCAAGAAGTTCAACTCCCAGTATTTCATGTTCAAGGTCCATCGGATTAATGTCGCAAGAGACTTTTATTGAAGCGCCATGTTTGCCGGCTATGCCTGTTATATCAATCTTCATTCTGTTCTCTCCTTATTAAACCGCAAATGATATTATACAGTCAAGGTCTAAAGTTGTCAAGAATTAATGTGCTGTGAAGTACCGAGATTATTTTCTTCTGACCACGAGCAACATTTTTTTTGCCTGCTTTTTAACGCTTTCAAGTACTCTTTTAAAAATACCGGTTTTTTTATCTTTTTCTTCAACATGAATGAGCGTAATTTTATCAGGAGTCTCATCATCGCTAATGAAGAATTTAGAGACACTTTCATTCAGGTTAATGGCATGAGTCGTGAGCTTTTTACTTTCAGAAGCACTATGTTCTGCTATGATATTATTGTTTTGCACTACATGAGACACCATTGATATGCCCTGATTTATCTGCTCCAATGCAAAAGACTGTTTCGTTGACAGCAGTGCGATATCATCCATAAGCATAGCAGCATCCTCAGTTTTGTTTTCTATCTCTTTTAATGAGTTTTCCATTTTTTTCGCAAGCTCAGTCCCATTGTTAATTGCTTTGATTGCAAGCATTATCAGTTCATTTGTTTCTTTGGCTGCCTCAGCTGTCTTAGAAGCTAAATTTCGCACTTCACTGGCGACAACCGAAAACCCTTTTCCGTATTGTCCGGCTCTTGCCGCTTCTATCGCAGCATTCAATGAGAGTATTTTTGTTTGAAAAGAAATACTGTCAATTACTTTGATGATTTTTAAGATGCTTGTCGATGCGAGATTGATATCTTCCATTGATTTTACCATATCTGTCATTTCATTGTTGTTTTTCTTTACTTCAAGTTTACATTCATTAACAAGATTATTGGCTTTTTCTGAGCTTTCCACATTATTTTTTGTCTGTACCGATATATCTGACATTGAAGCATTGAGCTCAGTAATTGAGCTTGCCTGACTAGACGATCCTTCAGATACTTTCAGACTTGTGTTCATGACTTCTTCAGCTCCGTTGGTTACCTGCTGTGCGGTTTTCTTAATATCTCTGACAACACTGCTGATTTCATCAGCTACTTCATTCAGAGCTTCTGCCATAATTCCAAGTTCATCATTGCTGTTTTTCTTGATTCTTGATGTCATATCACCTGTCTTCATTTTATTAAGTAAGTCTACATTATCTTTTAACGAAGTTTTAATGTTTTTTAATACAATTATATTCACTGTAAAACTGGCGCCAATGGCAAATATAAAAGAAAATATGCAGATGTACAGCAGTTCAGAAACTGAATGGCTGGTATTTGTAGCTGTCTGTCCGGTTATTTCAAGTCCATCCTCTGCAGTCTGCTGTACAAAAGCAACCACATCATCCGCTTTCGTCATTCTTTCATCAGTAACTTTTTTCAAACTGATCCAGCTGTCAGTTATCTCCTTGATTGTCTTGCTGTATTCAAGGACACCTGTTTTTATATTATTGAAAATCTGGAGTTTTTCCTGGTCTTTTTCAATTCCACTGATAGCGAAGACAGTGGTTTCCAGTTGATTATAGTAGTTATACAGCTCATTTATTTTAGTGACATCATTTGTCACTGCAAATTCGTAATTCGCTGCTTTTATATTACTTATGCTGTATTTAACCTCACCCATGTAATAAATAATATTTGTCTGATTTTCAATAACAGAATTAATTTGACCTTGCATAGAAGCAATATATTGATTTGTCATTTCCATGTATTCATTGCAGTTTTCAATTAACTTCACTCTGGATATTTCACTTTCTGCTTTTGCTTTTTCTATTGCTTCCCTTCTTTGCAGTTCCATTTCAAACAATGCTTCATACTCATTCACTCTTACATCTATCGTCTCAAGTTTTGTCCTGAATTCATTCAGTTTACTACTTGAATCTGTCAGAAGATACGCTTCATTGATTGCATTTTTCACAAACTGCAGTTTTTCCTTAACCGCATTTAAACTTTCCTCATCATTTTTCAGCTCATACTCTTTCATAAATAAGATCATATCATTGACAGCACTTTCAATATTATTCGAAATATTGATTTGTACTAAATAGTCATTTTTTAAGCTGATGGATTCGTTTTTAACTTTCGTGACATTCAGAACAATAAACAGCATTGCTGCAATACATATTAACACCATCAAAACATTACCAGACAAAATCTTATGTGCTAATTTCATTTTCCTAAACAT
>JAFGUQ010000144.1 GCA_016938455.1 Clostridia bacterium | reverse complement strand
TTAGCATATTATAATATGATAATATATAAAAGTATTTTTACAAAGGGGGGATACTGTGAAAAAATACCTGTCAACATTTATTTTCTGTTATGGTATTTGGATTCTGCTTTCAGGAATAGCATGGCCTGAACTTCTTTTGGGTTTACTGGTGGCAGCCATTGTCGCATTTCTTGCCAAAAGAATTTTTTCCTTTGAGCTTGGATGGGATTTTCCGCTAAAAGCACTCTTGTTTATTTTCCTTTATATACCAGTTTTCATTTATGCACTTGTGAAAGCGAATATCGATGTAGCATTTAGAGTACTTAGTCCTAAAATACCGATTAATCCTGGGTTTGTCAGAATTCCGACAGGAATCAAAGGGGAACTCGGTAAGCTTACGCTGGCCAATTCCATCACATTGACTCCGGGAACCATTTCTCTGGATGCCGATGATGATTCTCTTTATATTCACTGGATTGATGTCAAAGGGAATTCTGAAGAGGAATATCAGCAGCATATCTCCGGGACTTTTGAAAAAGTATTAAGGAGGATATTTAAATGAGCACAGCAATCTTTTTTGGATTAGTTGGTCTTGGTATACTCTTTTCTATCTTCAGAATGATCAAAGGACCTTCTGTTTTTGACAGAGTGCTGAGTCTGGATGCCATGAACATACTGATTACCGGTGTTCTGGTCATCATTGCCTATACATTGAATAATTCATTGTATCTTGATATTGCGATTGTCTATGCGATTCTTGCCTTTCTGGAAACCATCGTATTCGCAAAGTTTATGGAGGGTAGAAGATGAATATTATAGGAACAGTCTTTTTATTAATCGGAGGATTTTTCTATGCCATAGGAGGACTTGGCCTGGTCAGAATGCCTGATATCTATAACAGAGCTCAGGCAGCTACAAAAGCAACGACCATGGGAACATTGTCCACTCTGATCGGAGTGGGTGTAGTCAATCCGGCATGGTTACCTAAATTAGCGATTATATTATTGTTTATATTACTCACAAATCCTGTCAGCAGTTCGACATTAATCAGATCAGCTTATCGAAACGGTGTCAAGGCAAGTGAAAAAACAAAGATAGACAGCCTTGAGAAGTTTTATGAAAAGGAGAGTGATTAAATGCAGAACTTACAATTTCTTGACATAGCAGTCAGTATCTTACTCATTGCGTTTGCTCTTTTAGCAGTATTTACAGACAAGGCCATTAAAAGCATTATCTACCTTTCCATTTTAAGTATGGTAGCTGTCGTGGCGTTTTCATTGTTCCGTGCTCCTGATGTCGCCATTACTGAAGCGGTTATCGGCTCTGGTCTTGTCACTTTCATTTTTATGATTACTATCAAATCAATACAGAAGGAGGGTGATATACAATGAAGAAAATAGCCCTGATTATTCTGGTCACTCTGTTTGGAATAGCATTTTTAATTGGGATTTCAAAGAGTATTGACCTGTTTACCTATAATGACAGCATAGACAGCAACAGTGTTGCCAACGGGTATATCAATAAGGATGTTACCGGAAGCAGTGCTCCCATTATTTTCGGAGAGACCAGTGATGCTGAAACCGGTTCAGCCAATATGGTCACCAGCATTGTTGTCAATTACAGGTCATTTGATACACTTGGAGAAGTCACCGTTTTGTTTGTTTCTTCTCTGGGAGTAGCGATATTATTTGGTTCCGCTTCAGCACTACGAAAAAGAAAGAAAAGCGGATTCATACTGAAAGCGGCTTCTAAGC
>JAFGUQ010000143.1 GCA_016938455.1 Clostridia bacterium | reverse complement strand
GTGGAGGATATTGCCTTTGACATCAGGAAAGAGACGAACATGAGAGGGGCCGATGTGGTGATTGAGGCAAGCGGAAACCAGAGTGCCTTGAGAGAAGCCATCAGAATCGCAGCACCAGATACTGCAGTGACTGCCCTCGGATGGTATCAGGGTCAATGTACATCGCTTGATCTGTCAGAGGAATTCCATCATAACCGCATATCACTCAGAAGTTCACAGATCGGAGGGATCTCACCGGAGATCCAGCATATGTGGAACAGTGACAGAAGAGAGGAAGCATGTTATCATCTGCTGATGAAACTGAAACTTGACAATCTGATCACGCACAGAATAAGACATGAGGATGCTGCAGAGGCTTACAGACTGATAGATGAAAAGGATAAAGGAGTCATTCAGGTTGTTCTGACCTATTGATGAAAGAGGTGAAAAATGAAGTATTCAGTATGCATTGATGCGCTTTTCAACGGAAAAGATTTTCAAAAAAGCATGAAAAAGGTAAGTGACAGCGGAATGAACTCAATGGAGTTCTGGAGCTGGTGGGATAAAGACATTGATAGCATTCTTGTTCTGAAAAATGAACTTGAAATGGAAGTGACAGCATTCTGCACCAGGTTCATCAGCCTGACTGACCCTTCAAGAAGAGAAGAATATATCAGGGGGCTCAAGGAATCAATACTGGTCGCAAAAAGTCTTGACTGCAAAAAGCTCATCACACAGGTCGGTGATGAACTGACCGGCATATCAAGAGAAGAACAGCACAGAAGCATCGTTGACGGACTTAAGGCTTGCATATCGGTTCTTGAGAAAAACGATATAACCCTTGTTTTCGAACCTCTGAACACTCTGGTGGACCATAAAGGTTATTATCTGTCTGGCTCTGATGAAGCTTTCAAGATAGAAGAGGAAGTGGGAAGCCGATATGTGAAAGTATTGTATGACATATACCATCAGCAGATCACAGAAGGTAACATCATTTCAACTATTGAGAAGAACATAGAGAAAATTGGTCATTTTCACTGTGCAGGAATTCAAGGAAGACACGAACTTGATCAAGGCGAACTTAATTACAGATACATTTTTGATGCCATAGACAAAACAAGTTATCAGGGATACATGGGGCTTGAATACTTTCCGCTGAGAGAAGCAACAGAAGGACTTGAAGAATTACAGAAATAGAAATTGCTGATTTCTCATTGCTTTCTTCATGTCGGTGAAGAGTCAGTTATATATAGACAAGCTGTTTTGTAAATGATATTATTTAAATGGCATTATTTTTGAGATTTTATTGAATTGCTTAAAATATAAATGTGTAAAATTTAAGTGATATGAATATATGAAATCTACAAATTTTAGATAATAGGAGATTCTTTGGACAATTATACTGTATTAATATTAGCAAAAATTAAAACTCTTTCATTAAGAATAAAAAAGACATTAGAGGACAATGGGATTCAGGTTATTGATGTTGATAACGAGGAAAAGCTATTTACATCGCTGGATAAAGATGTTGATATTTCTATTGTGATCTTAGATGTGGAAGTTGCAGAAGAAAATGCTGCAAGGCTTATTAAGCAAACAAGAAAATCTGTCAAAGATATTCCTATAATTATATTGTCATCAGGAAGCGATAAACAATTCTATATGAAAGCGATGCTGCAAGGTGCTACAGACTTTGTCATAAAACCATTTAACAATGACATATTGATTCAAAAAGTTTTCAAATATTTAAATGAAGATTCAAATAATGGCGTAGAGTTCATAACAATGGATTTGAACCGCTATATTAAAGGTGAATTAAAAAAAGCCGAAAAAGGGAACTTTCCAATATCGCTAATGTTTTTATATTTTGATAATAATGAAAAATATGATATTAATTCAGTGAAAAATAATTCCTTTATATTTAAGAATATGCAGGATCTGTTTTGGGATACAGATGTGTTCATCAGGTTTGCTTCAAAATATTATTTAGGTGTTTTCCCTTTCTGTGATGAGGTAAATACAAAGGTTGTATCTAATAAATTAAACACTAGGTTTCAAGAATTAAAGGAAGCGAATAGTTTTCTTGCAGATTATAATTTGGTTCAAAAATTTGTGTCCTATCCTTTTGACACTATTGAGTCAGATCAGGTTTATAAGATGCTAATAGATAAAATCAACCAAAGCTTTAGCCATGTTAAAATATTAAAAGGCGAAAATAATTAAGAGGAGATTGAAATCTAATATAAAGCAATTCTTCTTTTTTAAAGTTAAATGAATCAGGAATT
>JAFGUQ010000017.1 GCA_016938455.1 Clostridia bacterium | reverse complement strand
TGATGTGCACATTAGAGGACATCATAAGTACTGCTTCATTTTTACTGAGAGATTTAGGTGTGTTTTATATGGTCAATCGACCTGAAAGACTTGCAGATGCTATTGAGCTGATGAGAAAATATAAGATTGAACCTAAAAAAATCAAATTTGTATTACCTTATGAAAACAAAAAACCAAATCTCTTCCTCATCAGCGGTTCAAAATTCGGAAATCAGTTTCTGGATGTGGAGGAACCGTTGATCATCAGAAAAAGTAATGGAGATTATACAGAAAAACTATATGGGATATATAGTGAGAAAGAAGAATAATGTTATATTTAGTAGCAACACCTATCGGGAATTTAAAAGATATCACTTTCAGAGCCATAGAAACACTGAAGGAATGTGATATCATTGCCTGTGAAGACACCAGACATACCATTAAGTTACTTAACCATTATCAGATAAAAAAACAGCTGATCAGTTATCATGAGCATAATAAAATGGAACGGGGTGCAGAACTTGTAGAACTTGCAAAGCAGGGGAAGAACATTGCCCTGGTGACTGATGCTGGCTGCCCTGCCATTTCAGATCCCGGAGAGGACCTTGTCAGATTGTTTTATGAAAATGAGCTGGAGGTGAGTGTCATCCCTGGACCTTCCGCTTTTATTTCTGCTTTGATGATATCGGGAATGCCGACAACCCATTTTGTGTTTATGGGATTTTTATCACAGATCACCAAAAAAAGAAAAGCTGAACTTGATACCTTAAGAGACGAGAAGAGAACCATGATATTTTATGAGGCTCCGCATAAGCTTATGAAAACACTGGTGACTTTTGAAAAATTATTCGGATGTGACAGAGAGATAGCTCTTGTAAAAGAAATTACTAAAATTTATGAGAATGTTAGAAGAGGCACCATTGAAGAAATATTAGATGACTATAAAGAAAAAACTCCTAAGGGAGAATTCGTAGTGATTGTCAAAGGAAATGAAAAAGAAAACGCTGCAATAAATATTGAAAACACTATTGAAGAACGCTATCAGCAGCTATTATCAGAGAATTATGACAGAAAAGAGGCAATGAGAATAATTGCTATGGAAAGAAACTTGTCAAGAAAAGATATTTATTCAAAATTGAATAAATGAACTACTCTTCTGTGTCTCCTATTTCATTAACACAATTTTTACATATAAGCTGATTTTTATAAGAAATGATGTTCTCTTCGCTCTGACAAAAGGCACACATTGGCTGGTGCTTTCTAAGTATGATTTGATTGCTTTTTTCGTCTAGATATATTTCGACTTCAGCCCTGTCACCGATTCCAAGTGAACGACGCAATTCTATCGGAACTACTATTCTACCAAGCTCGTCAACTTTTCTTACTATACCTACGTTTTTCAAAATTTTTCCTCCAGGTACATATACTTTATTCTATTTTAATGATATCACTAAACAATTTATTAAACAAGTAGACCAAATTATAAATTTTTGGTAAAGTAGTATGTGGAGGAATTTATTATGATACAGATAAATGGAGTTACAAAAGTCTATGGTAATGGAATTAAAGCAGTTGATAACATTTCATTAGAAATCAAAGATGGTGAAATTTTTGGCTTTTTAGGTCCTAATGGTGCAGGAAAAACAACCACCATAAAAATGCTGACAGGTATACTTCCGATAGATGAAGGAACGATTGTCATTAATGACATTGACATATCAGATCATCCTATTGATGTGAAGAGAATCATTGGATATGTCTCTGATAATCCTAATATCTTTGAACGGTTAAAAGGAATCGAATACCTGAATTTCATTGCTGACATCTATAATGTCTCCAAGGAAGACAGAAAAAAATCAATCGAATCACTTGGTGAGAAATTTGAAATGTTAAATGCATTGAATGATAAAATACAAAGCTATTCCCACGGCATGAGACAGAAAATAGTTGTGATGGGAGTGCTGCTTCATAATCCGGATGTATGGGTGTTAGATGAGCCGCTTACCGGGTTAGATCCTAAGTCATCATTTATTCTTAAGGACATGATGAGAAAACATGCTGATTCCAAGAAGACAGTCATGTTTTCCACTCATGTTCTTGAAGTAGCTGAAAAAGTATGTGACCGAATCGCAGTCATCAACAAAGGGAAAATACTTTTTGTCGGTACAATGGATGAAATGAAAAAACAGGCAAAGCAGGAGAGCAGCCTGGAAAAAATGTTCCTGGAGATGACTGACAATGAATAACATTCTAAATTTATTCAAGATATCCTTCTTGATGGGATTCAGAGGAGATATCTCTAAAAAAAGAAAGTTTCAGAAACCTGTTTTGATCGCTCTCCTGTCATTAAGTTTTCTGCCGCTGATTGTAAGCGTTGTATTGCTGTCTAAAGAACTGTATATCATTCTTGATGGCATTGGTCAGGGAAATATCATTGTTGCCTTAAGCATTGCTTCAGGTAGTCTGGTGGTACTTGTCTTTGGCATGTTTTATACAATCTCAGCTTATTATCTTGCGAAAGATATCACCAATTATCTTTCGCTGCCTTTGAAACCTGAAGAAATTATTGCATCAAGGTTTTTAACAACACTCATATATGAATATCTGACATTGTTTGTTTTTGTAGTACCTGTCATCATAGGATGCGGCATCGGCGGGAGTTTTGGTATTTTTTACTATCTGATCAGTCTCGTTGTTTTTCTGCTGCTGCCAATTCTGCCCTTGTCTGTGGCATCAGTCATCATTGTTATCATCATGAGTTTTTCCAGAAGAGCTGTTAATAAAGACAGGTTTTCTTTACTATCCGGAATATTAGGACTGGGAATTGGACTGGGAATTAATTTTTCTCTGCAATCTGTCTTTTCAAAAATTGATGACACTGCAGCGATTGAAGATTTGATTGCTCAGGGGAAATTTGATATGCTGGGTCAGGTATCTTCTTATTTCCCTGGAATCAAGAACGCAACTCTTGCTATTGTTAACCATGATATTCTTCAGCTGCTGATTTTCATTGTCATTGCTATAGTCTCGTTTATGATATTCCTGTTCATTGCCAAGAAGTTGTATTTCAAAGGTGTACTGGGGATTAACCAGCAGTCAGCAAAGAAGGAATATAAGCTGTCTGAGACTACTTATGAGAAAAGCAGAAATACAATTATGGCTTATACAATTAAAGAATTGAAATTGATTTTCAGAACACCTATCTACTTCATGAATTTAGCATTGATGGATTACCTGATGCCTTTGATATTCGTGTTTGCTTTTGCAAGCACTGGAGAACTTGGACCAATTCTTGAAAGTGTCAGAACTCTGGTAACGAACAGCTCGTTTCATGGCCTGATATTAGTAATCACTTTTGCAATTTTCATGTTCATCAGTTCAATGAATGGGATAACAGCGACTTGTATATCAAGAGAAGGTGATCAGCTTTATATCATGAAATATCTTCCGATGACAATCAAAGACCAGGTTAATGCAAAACTGCTGTCAGGGCTCGTTGTTTCATTTGTCGGCATGTTCATTGTCGTGTTGATGATAGTCATATTCCTGAAAATCAGCCTGCTTATTTCAATCCTGATGTTTTTAGTTGGGATCAATGCAGTTTTACTGACAAGACTCACCGGACTTTACATTGATTTATCAAAACCGAAGTTAAAATGGGATAATGAAGTGAAAGCAGTGAAACAGAATATGAATCTTGTACTTAATATGTTTATCGGATTGACTATGGCCGGATTATTCACTTTTTTAGGATTTTGGCTTCATGTCAGCCTGTTTTTCGCGATCTGCATCTATATTCTGGCATTTGGGATATTGAATTTTATACTGATCAGATTCATAAACAACAAAGCAAATAGTTTAATAATGAGGATAGAATAATCTATTATCTTGACAGTATATGCAATGCAATATAAAATTAAAAGGTAAGTGTGAATTTTCACAGTTATATTTATGTTATTGAACATTGAAAAAATAATAAGGAGGTATCGTAATGAGTAATGGATTAAATCTTGCAACTATATTTCTTATCTCCGGAATAGCTTTGACGATTATTGTTGGAACCATAATGTTTTTTATTGGTATTATGTTTAGAAAAAGAAAAGCAGAAAAGGAAATTGGTGGGGCAAAAGCAGAAGTGGAAAGAATTTTAGCAGATGGCGAGAAACAGGCAGAAGCCAGAAAAAGAGAAATCTTGATTGAAGCTAAGGAAGAAATCCACAGAACAAAGGTTAATCTGGAAAGAGATATTAAAGAAAGAAGAAATGAAGTATCAAGACTGGAAAGAAGAGTTCTTCAGAAAGAAGAGAATCTCGACAAAAAAAATGACGTACTGGAAAGCAAAGAAGAGATTTTAAACAAACAGCTGAAAGATTCTGAAACCAAATTGAAAGAAGTTTCCCTGTTAATGGAAAAACAGACAGAGGAACTGGAAAAAGTGGCAAATCTTTCAAGAGAAGATGCCAAGAATTATCTTTTAAGTTTACTGGAAGATAAAATCAAACAGGAAAAAGTGGTTTTACTTAAAAACCATGAAGCAAGAGTCAAAGAAGAAGCAGAACAGATCTCGAGAGATATCATTTCAACAGCTATACAGAAATGTGCACCAGACTATGTGGCTGAATCAACTGTTTCAGTAGTGGCATTGCCGAATGATGATATGAAAGGTCGTATTATCGGAAGAGAGGGAAGAAACATCAGAACTCTTGAAACTCTCACTGGAATTGATTTAATCATAGATGATACACCAGAAGCAGTCGTGCTTTCAGGCTTTGATCCCATAAGAAGAGAAGTGGCCAGAATCGCATTGGAAAAATTAATTGCTGATGGAAGAATTCATCCCGCAAGAATAGAAGAAATGGTGGAAAAAGCCCAGAAAGATATTGAAAACACAATCAAAAAAGAAGGGGATAAAGTCACATTTGAATTAGGAATTCATGGCTTACATCCTGAACTTATCAGATTGATTGGTAGATTAAGATATAGGACAAGCTATGGTCAGAATATTCTAAAACACTCTATTGAAGTGGCACACTTAGCTGGAACTTTAGCAAGTGAACTTGGAATGGATCCGGTTCTTGCCAGAAGAGCCGGGATGCTGCATGACATAGGAAAGGCCATTGACTTTGAAATGGAGGGTTCTCATATAACCATTGGTGCGGATATAGTTAAGAAATATAAAGAGAACGATATCATTATAAATGCCATTATGTCACATCACGGTGATGTAGAACCTGACAATGTCTATTCAGTTTTGATTCAGGCAGCAGATTCCATATCTGCAGCAAGACCAGGTGCAAGGCGTGAAACCCTTGAGACCTATGTGAAGAGAATTGAAAAACTTGAAAACATTGCCAATTCAATTGAAGGGGTAGAGAAATCATATGCCGTTCAAGCTGGAAGGGAAATCAGAATCATGGTAAAACCAACTGATGTAAATGATGAGAACATAATTCTAAAATGTCGTGAGATAGTAGAGAAAATAGAAAGCGAACTTGAATATCCGGGACAAATTAAAGTGAATGTCATTAGAGAAATCAGAGCAGTAGATTATGCAAAATAAAAAAAGCGCGGGGTTACCCGCGTTTTTTAATTAGAAAGTAAAGTTATGAATATCATTTTTATCGGAGATATTTGCTTTAAAGCAGGAAGAGTATTCTTTAAAGCAAAAATAAAGAACCTTATTGAAAAATATAAGGCTGATTTTGTTGTCGCTAATGGGGAGAATATGGCTGGAGGCAAAGGAATCAATCAGGCAGTAGCTAATGAGCTTTTTTCTTATGGATGTGATATTATCACTACCGGAAATCATATTTGGGCCAAAAAAGAAGTGCTTAATTTCATCGATTCAGAAAACAGGGTATTAAGACCATATAATTACTCGAAGCAGGCACCGGGAAGAGGTTATCATATTTATCATAAGGGATCAAAAAAACTGGCGGTCATCAATATGTCTGGTCAGGTCGGAATGCTACCCTGTGATAATCCCTTTGCGGCCATTGACGATATCATCAGATCAATCAGAGAAGAGACAAAATGTGTTGTTGTTGATTTTCATGCAGAGGCAACCAGTGAAAAAATAGCTTTTGCCTATGATAATGACGGACGGGTCAGTGCGGTAATCGGTACTCATACTCATGTGCAGACAGCAGATGAACGAATCCTGCCTTTCGGCACGGGAGTGATATCTGATGCAGGGATGACAGGCCCTTTTGAAGGCATCATCGGGTGCGACAGAGAAACTGTGATTAACCGGTTCAGAACAGGAATCAGTGATTTTTTCAATCCTCAGAAGGGGTTGAACCAGATAAACGGGGTTTTTCTCGAAATTGAGGAAAGCACCGGACAATGTAATAAGATAGAGAGAATTTATGAAATCGAAAATTAATTTTAAAAAAAGTTACTGGCTGCTTGTCAGTTTAGTCCTGATTGTTATTGACCAGCTGTCAAAATGGTATGTGAAAGAAAACTTTGAGCTTCTGAAAAGCAAGGAAATCATTAATGGCTTCTTTTATATCACCCATCATAAAAATACCGGTGCCGCCTGGGGTATCTTTCAGAATGGGACACTTGTCTTAGCAGCCATAAGCGGTATCATAGCCATTGTCCTGGTTGTTTTTCTGCTTAAAATGGATGACAAATTCGCAAGTCTGTCTCTTTCAATCATTATTGCAGGGGCACTTGGTAATTTCATTGATCGGGTGGCTTTTTTGGAAGTGACTGATTTTCTTGATTTTTATATCTTCAAGTATGACTTTCCCATATTCAATGTCGCGGATTCGTGTGTTGTGGTAGGAACAATACTTCTCAGTATTTACATCCTTTTTATTTACAAGGAAGAAAAGGGAATCCATGAATAAGAAAATGCAAATCATTTGTGACAGTGACAATCAAAGAATTGACAGTTTTCTGACAGGAAGAGTAGGTGATTTTTCGAGATCATATATTCAAAAGCTGATTCAGGATGATGCGATTCTTGTTGATTCAAAAAAAGTAAAGACGAATTACAGATTGAAACTTAATCAGGTGATTGAGATTGACTTACCTGAACCGAAGGAAGCCGGTAATATTCCTCAGGATATCAGATTGGATGTGCTATATGAAGATGATGATATTATTGTGATCAATAAAGATAAGGGAATGGTGGTTCATCCGGCACCAGGTCATATTGAGAATACATTAGTCAATGCACTGCTAAGTCATTGCAAAGGGAAATTATCCGATATCAATGGGATTAAAAGGCCTGGCATTGTACATAGAATCGATAAAGACACCTCAGGGATTCTTGTTGTCGCCAAAAGTAACCAGGCTCATCAGGGTCTTGCTCAATTATTTAAAAAACATGATATTGACCGGGAATACACAGCACTGGTTCATGGCATCATTTCTGAAGACGCCGGAACAATCAATGCGCCTATCGGAAGAGATGAAAACAACAGAAAAAGAATGGCTGTCAATTTTAAAAACGGAAAATATTCCTTCACTAAATTTGAAGTGATTAAAAGATACAACGGATTTACATTAATCAAAGCAGTGCTTGAAACAGGAAGAACTCATCAGATCAGAGTTCACTTAAGCTATATCGGTCATCCGCTGGTTGGTGATTCATTATATCTGAAGCATAAAGACAGTTCTGGAATAGAGGGCCAGCTGCTTCATGCCGGATACTTGGGATTTATCCACCCGATAACCAAAGAAAAGGTTGAATTCAAATCAGAACTTCCTCAATATTTCAAAGAGTTTTTAAAGGGACTGACTGAATATGAGTAATATGTATGAAAGAACACTTGCATTAATCGGTGAAGAGAAACTGAATAAGATAAAAAATGCCTGCATCTGTGTCTTCGGACTTGGAGGGGTAGGCTCCTTTGTGGTGGAAAGTCTTGCAAGAGCCGGTGTCGGAAAACTGATCACAGTCGATTCCGCCAGGGTGGACATCACCAATTTGAACAGACAGATTATCGCTTTGCACAGTACCATCGGAATGCCGAAAACTGAAGTCATTTCCAACAGAATGTTAGATATTAATCCATCTTTGAATATCATTTCTCATCAGGTTTTTGCAGATGAAACCAATATTGACGGTATACTTGACAATGAGAAAATAGATTACATTATTGATGCCATTGATTCTGTCAATTCTAAAATTGCGATTATAACATATGCAGCAAAGCATAATATCAATATCATATCATCCATGGGAACAGGAAACAAACTGCACCCTGAAAAGTTTGAAATCTGCGATATCAGTAAAACCAGTGTCTGTCCGTTGGCGAGAAAAGTCAGGAAACTTCTCCAGCAGACCGAGGTAAAGAAACTGGATGTTCTGTATTCAAAAGAACTTCCTGCAAAACATGATAAAGAACTTCTGGTACCTGCCAGCATTTCTTTTGTACCATCTGTAGCCGGATTAATGATTAGTGGTTATGTGATAAACAAAATTATTGAAATATGATATAATTTTATTTATGTAACTGGAGGTTATGATGAATAAAAAAATTAAAAATAAACATATAGATTCCTTGTTTGAATCAATTCTTGAAATAAGAGATATAAGTGAGTGCTATATGTTTTTTGAAGATATCTGCACCGTTACTGAACTCAATTCAATTGCCCAGCGGTTAGAAGTGGCTAAGATGCTGAGAAACGGATTCAGGTATCACCAGATTATCGAGGAGACAGGTGCCAGCACAGCAACAATCAGCAGGGTTAATAAATGCCTTAATTATGGGGCAGACGGATATAATATCATTTTGGATAGAATCAAAGAAAAGGATGCGAACAAATGAAAAAATTTTTTGAAAAGATTTTAGGTAGCTACAGTGACAGAGAAATAAAGAGGCTTATGCCAATTGTCGAGGAAATCGAATCATATCAGGAGAAGATGGCTTCCCTGACTGATCATGAACTGAAAAATTATACCAATCAATTTAAGGAAATGCTTAAAGACGGTAAAACAATGGATGATATTTTACCTGAAGCTTTTGCTGTGGTGAGAGAAGCCTCAAAAAGAGTCTTGAATATGACTCACTACAGAGTGCAGCTAATAGGAGGAATAGTACTTCATCAGGGAAGAATAGCTGAAATGAAAACAGGGGAAGGAAAAACGCTTGTTGCTACACTTCCGGTCTATCTGAATGCATTGACCGGTGAAGGGGTCCATGTCATCACAGTGAATGATTATCTTGCCAAAAGAGACAGTGAATGGATGGGGAAAGTATATAGTTTCCTTGGTTTATCTGTAGGACTGATTATCCATGACATGGAACCTGCTGACAGAAAGAAAGCATATGACAGTGATATCACCTATGGAACCAATAATGAATTCGGTTTTGATTACTTAAGAGACAACATGGTCATATATAAAGAGCGGATGGCTCAAAGAGGACACACTTTTGCTATTGTTGATGAAGTGGACAGTATCCTGGTTGATGAAGCCAGAACACCGCTTATCATCTCCGGCCCTGGTGAGAAATCAACAGATTTATATAAAGTTGCTAATAGTTTTGCCCTTAGATTGAAAAAGCAGGTTTTTGCTGAATTGAATGATAAGGAAAGCAATGAGGATGTTGATGCTGACTATATTATCGATGAAAAGGCATCTACTGCCACTTTAACTAAATCAGGTGTGGAAAAAGCTGAAAGAGCATTTAATGTTGAAAATTTAACAGATCCGGAAAACATGACTTTGCTTCATCATATTAATCAGGCGCTGAGAGCCATCGGTATCATGAAAAAAGATAAAGACTATGTCATAAAGGATAATGAAATCATCATTGTAGACGAGTTTACCGGAAGAATGATGTATGGAAGACGCTATTCCAATGGATTGCATCAGGCAATTGAAGCCAAAGAAGGTGTCAAGGTTGAAAGAGAAAGCAAGACCCTGGCAACCATTACATTTCAGAATTACTTCAGAATGTATAAGAAACTCTCAGGTATGACAGGAACAGCACTGACTGAAGAAGAGGAATTCAGAGAAATTTACAGTCTTGATGTCATTGAGATACCAACCAACAGGGAAGTCATCAGAGTGGATCAGTCAGATGTCATCTATAAGACAGAGAAAGCCAAATTTGATGCAGTCATCAATGAAATAGTAGAGAGAAACCAGAAAAACCAGCCTATGCTGGTTGGGACAATCTCGATTGAGAAATCTGAACATTTAAGCATGATGCTCAGAAAAAGAGGGATCAAACACGAAGTACTGAATGCAAAGCAGCACCATAGAGAAGCTGAAATAGTTGCACAGGCAGGAAAACCCGGTGCCATTACTATCGCTACTAATATGGCAGGAAGAGGAACTGATATTGTCCTTGGTGGTAATGCTGAACATATGGCTACCAGTCAAATGAGAAAAGAAGGGTTTTCAGAGGAGCTGATTATTCGTTCAACAGGTTTTGATGAAACGGCTGATGAGGAAGTGATAGCAGCAAGGGAGAGATACAGTCAGCTGTATAATGAATATAAAAAGGAATTAGGTCCTGCAAGAGATGAAGTCATTGCTTCAGGCGGCCTGTATATTATAGGGACTGAGCGACATGAATCAAGACGTATTGATAACCAGTTACGTGGCAGAAGCGGTAGACAGGGAGACCCGGGGGAATCTAGGTTTTTCATTGCTCTTGAGGATGACTTAATGAGACTGTTCGGACAGGACAGATTGACAAACATAGTCACAGCTTTAAGGCTTCCAGATGATGTTCCTATTGAACATAAGCTTCTCAGTAATGCTATTGAAAGTGCACAGAAAAAAGTTGAAGGAAACAATTTCAACATCAGAAAGCATGTGCTTCAGTATGATGATGTCATGAATCAGCAGCGTGATGTTATTTATAAACAGAGAAAAAAGGTTCTCGATGGAGAGAGCATGAAAGATATTTATCTCAATATGCTTAATTCCACCATTGAAAGAAATATCGGCTTATACTGTATCGAAGAGGATGATTCAAGAAAATGGGACTGGTTCGGTATTCTTGCTTCAATCAATTCACTGCTTGCCTATGGTGATCCCATTGACATTAAAGAAGATGAAAGAGCTGGATTAAGAGCGGAGGATCTGATTGAAAAGTTAAAAGAAACAGCGATAGATAAGTACAATCAGAAAGAAGAAGAAGTCACTGAGAAAACCATGAGAGAAGCAGAGAGAATTGTTCTTTTACGAGTGGTTGACAGCAAGTGGATGGATCATATTGATGCCATGGATCAATTGAGACAGGGGATTGGTTTAAGGGCTTATGGTCAGCGTGATCCCGTCGTTGAATACAAGTTTGAAGGGTTCAGCATGTTTGAAGAAATGAATCATACCATTCAAGAACAGGCTGTCAAGATGATCATGAGCATCAAAACTGAGAATAAAGATGCTTTGAAGCAGGAAAGCAGACCGATAATCACCAATAATATGAAAGGCGGGTCGATCAGGAAGACTGCTTCTAAAAAAGTAGGAAGAAATGATCCATGCCCATGCGGCAGCGGGAAAAAATACAAGAATTGCCATGGAGGTAATCAATAATGAACTACGATCAGGCGGTACAGTTTATACACGACACCAAGAAATTTGGTAGTAAATTAGGATTAAAAAACATCACCACTTTGCTGGAACTTCTGGGTAATCCTCAAAACAGTCTGAAGTTCGTACATGTTGCCGGGACAAACGGAAAAGGGTCAGTCTGCTCATATATTGCTACTGTCATGATGGAAGCGGGATATAAGACAGGGTTGTTCATCTCACCGTATATTGAAAAATTCACAGAAAGAATCCAGATTGATTTCAATAACATGAATGAAGACCATCTGGTTGATATTATCACCAGAATCAGGCACTGCATCAATATCATGCTTTCAAATCATATGAACCATCCCACTGAATTTGAAATAAACACAGCTCTTGCAATGACATATTTTTATGAACAGAGATGCGAAGTGGTTGTTCTTGAAACCGGACTTGGAGGAAGGTTTGACTCGACCAATGTCATCAAAGACAATCTAGTATCTGTGATTACAGCTCTTGGTCTTGATCATATTGGTGTCTTAGGAGATTCCATTGAAAAAATTGCATTCGAAAAAGCAGGGATCATTAAAGAAAGCTGTCCGCTTGTATTATACGGAGACAATGATATTGTTGCTAATGAACTGATCAAGCATATCGCAAAACTGAAAAATTCTTCTGTAACCATATCAGACTATAAGAAAGCTGAGAATGTCAGACAGAATGCATATGGTGTTGTGTTTGACTATAAAGAACTGAAAAATATCACAATCAATCTGCCGGGAGGCCATCAGATTAAAAATGCGGTGACCGCGCTTGATGCCTTATTTGTTCTGAGAGAAAAAGGATATGACCTTAGTGATCAGTCAATTTTAAGTGGAATGGCAAAAGCAAAATGGCCGGGGAGACTGGAGTTTTTATCAAAAAATCCTGAAGTTCTCTGCGACGGAGCTCATAATTCACATGCTGCATATGCATTGAGAGCTTATCTTGACCAGTTTCACAGTCATAGAAATATTATTTTTGTCATGGGTGTCATGAGTAATAAAGATTATGAGAAAATGGTTGAAATCGTCATTAAAAATGCCAAAGCAGTGATATGCATTCAACCAGACAGTGAACGATCTCTTCCAAAGGAAGTCCTGGCTGAAGTGATTAAAAAATTCTGTCATAATGTTTATGTAAGTGATACAATAAATTCGGGTCTGGATTTGGCATATAACCTTCAGAGTGGCGATGACTTGATATGCACATTCGGTTCACTGTATTATATTGCTGATGTCAAAAAATATGTTAGGGAGAAAAAATAGATGAATTATAGCGAAATTAAAGAATACGCTACTAAAATAGATATAAAAAAGCTTCAGAACAAGGATTTCAAGATTACTCCCAATGTGAAGGAAAGTATTGAAATATATAACAGCGCTGTGTCTAATGTTCAAGTTGATAACGCAGACATTGCTATTATTAAGCTTAGAAAAGTAGTGTCACTAAGACCGGATTTCGGTGAAGCGGCTACTTTGCTGAATATGCTTTTAAGTTATGAAAAAGCAAAATCACTTGGTGACAAGGTCAATCATGCAAGTACAGCACCATCTCATAGGGAACCTGTCTTGAATCCCATTATCAATACAAAAAAGAAAACACTTCCTGAAATGCTGAAAATCAACCCGAGGACACTGATGAAAATCATTGTCGCATCGATATTTGTCATTCTTGCCATTGCCATTATCCTGATTATCAGCAGCCTTGTGAAAGCTGGAAAAAACAATGACAGTAAAGTGACAACTGAAACAGATATCAATGCACTTAAAGCAAAAGTGATCCAACTGACCGAACAGGTTGATGAACTAACCGCTTCACTTGAAGACAAAAATGCTTTAATCAATGAAAACACAACTGACATTGTCGTGCTTGAAGATAAGGTTGCGGAATACAGCCATCTGTACAGCTTATATCTTGCAAAATCGTATTATTCAGATGGTAAATACACAAAAGCTGCTGAAATCCTTTTAGAACTTGAAGGAGTAGTTTTTCAGGATGAGGATCTTGATGTCTATAATCAGGTTTATATCGGCTCGATGTCAGAAAGTGCAAAAAGCGTCTATAATATCGGAATCAATCTTTTCAATCAGCAGAATTATGAAGGATCACTTGAGAATCTGCTGATGGTAGAGGTATACGACAGTAATTTCGAGGAAATGGCTCAGGTTCTGTATAATCTCGGAAAAACATACTATGAACTTAACGAAGCAGACATCGCGATTGAAACCTATAAAAGACTTGAGTTGAATTATCCGGAATTCCCTAATAAAGATCAGATTCTATATAACACCGGCAAGGCTTATATGAAACTTGGAGACAATGTCAAAGCAAAAGAAATGTTTAATCTGATTCTGACCAATTATCCGAACTCACCATTGAAAGGATATGCGACAGATAAAATAAAGGAAATCAATAACAGCTAAATGAAAGGAATATTTTTTGGATAGGAAAAGCTCTGATTATCAGAAAAAAATTGATGAAAAAGTTCAGAAAATAATCGGATTATGTTCTTCCATAATAGTATTATATAACTTTGTTTTTCTTTTCATTGATAATGACAGAAGTGTGTTTCATCTGATTATACTTAGTTTGTTCGCTATATTGAATATCCTTGTTTTCATCCGAAATTTTAAAATTGAAAAAGTTTCTGTTAACGGAATGCTTTATTTGATTATCAATAATTTCGTTTTTCTCCCCTATGTTTTCTTGAATGGGCAGGGGCTTAACGGATTCTTACCGTACTTTGCTATTATCAGCTGCGCTTTACCATTTTACATTACCAGAGGAAAGAAAGGGATCTATTCAGCTGGGATAACAGCGACAATATTTTCAGTTGCTGCCTTCATTTATGTGTTTGCCATAAATGAAATCATTGACAAGACAATCATCTATCAGCTTGTGTCATTCATGCTGGCTATGCTGTTCATCATTATCATTTCAAGGCTTTTCACCATATTATATCTGTCATCATTGCAGA
>JAFGUQ010000016.1 GCA_016938455.1 Clostridia bacterium | reverse complement strand
CGCAGGCATCGTGTTCAAAATCCGGATCATAAAGTCCTTGTTTTTCTGGATAGCCATATTTTTGCATACTATAGTCCCTTCTTTCAAAAATTGCATAATCTTGCAATATTGATTTATAGTATATTGTATTATAGCACCATATAAATGTGAATTCAATAAAAAATATCATAAATTTGCAACTTAAGACCAGTGCAACTTGCAAAATTACAAAATGCGACAATTCATAGTATATTTTATTAACTTTACTGATAAATAATGGTATAATTCACTCATGGGAAAAATTAAGGAATTGATAAAAAAGTATAGCAGTAATAATCTTGATTACAGCATCATGTGCTTAGTTCTGATGATCATGGGGCTGTTAAGCTTTGTTTCAATCATCAGCAATGCTGCTGTAGGTTATCCTTTCAGTCTTTCCTTTAAATGGATTTTCCTTTTTATTTTTTCAATACTGTCACTTTTTCTGGTAAAAGACAAGGAGAAGATGAAACTCATTAAATCGTTGACTATCGCTTTACTTGCCTTTGTTTTAATTCCATATGCCTGGTTTTCAGCAGGAGGAAGCAACAGCTATGCCATCTATTACGGGATTGTTTCAGTCATGCTGATTGCCATTGTCATCAGAGGGAAAAAAAAGATAATTCTGATTTCACTGATTATTCTGGAACTTGAGGGATTGATGATTGTTGAAAGACTGGTTCCGGATTCCATATCAGAGCTGGATGCATCATCAATGTTTGTTGACAGTCTGATTCAAGTGCCTGTTATTATCGTCATCATTTCAGTTGCGCTGTCTATGATTATACGAATGTATAAAAAACAGCAGGATATGATTGAGGAATACAACAAAAGGCTGACAAAAATTTCTTTTACCGATGAGCTGGCTGAAGTTCATAACAGAAGAAGCATTATCGCGCAGCTGGAAAAGGATTTCATCAAAGCTGTCAATAAAGAGAGCACTCTTCAGATTCTGTTAATTGATATTGATAATTTCAAATATATTAATGACACACATGGACATCAGCAGGGAGATGCAGTCATTTACACAATGTGCAAAACCATCAAGGAAATCATTAATACTGAAGGGATTATCGGAAGATATGGCGGTGATGAGTTTCTTATCATTTTTAACAATATAGATTATGAAAAAGCTTATGCCTATTCAGAAGACATCAGAAAACATCTGATTAATAAAAGAGTTAATGACATCAGTTTTTCAATCAGCGGAGGGCTGGTCCGTTATACAAAAGAAGACAGCATTAAGCAGATGATTTATAAAGCGGATATTTTGTTGTTTGAAGCAAAAAAGATGGGCAAGAACATGATCAGAGCAGAAAAGTTCAACTATTTTCAAGAGCAGTTATCAATTCTTCCAGGTTATAAACAAAACCATTTTTAATGGATGTCAGCCATAAGCCATACTGCTTGTTCTGCTCTCCAATAATGGACTCTTTGTTTTCAACAGCAGTAACGGTCTCTTTAATACAAGAACACATGAAACCCCGGTTACACATCTCATTCATATTTCCGGGAGAATACTGAAGGCAGAAATTAATTGCGAATCCGGAATAAATCAGATGGTTAATCCCGTCTTTCAAACATAATTCATGAAGTTCTTCTCCGTTATATAGCATCGATTCATTTTCACCGACCAGCATAGGGTTTCTGATGACATTTTTACAGGCAGGCTCGTTTTCTTCACCTGGGAAAACATATTTGCTCTTGAAAGCTTCAAGACTGATAATGACATCATCCTTACCCGGATTGGCCAGTTTAGTGAATGGAATATGTTTTTCATCGACGATATGATATATTTTCAGTTGATGTTTTCTGAGTGTTTCCAGCAGTTGCGGGAGTGTTGTTTCAAGGATTTCCTTAGCGCGAGGCAGATACTCGACAGCCTGATACCACCCCTTATACTCATCATATGAGTAGGGGTTCCATGCATGCATGACAACAAAACCGGTTTTAGACAGGTTAAGATCAAGCTTTTCTTTTTTCCATCCTCCGTATCCTTCTGCCGGATATCGGAGTGAATAATCGGCACTGAACTGACTATAATAGGCTGTCGGTACTTTTATGATTCTCATAGTAATATTATACCATTTTATTGTTAAACCGGTAATATTATGAAATAATAAATTAGAGGGTTAATTATGAAATCAAAAGAGAAAATGTTATCAGTGATAAAAGAAGGGGATACAGGTCATATTCCCTGCAGCATCTACTTCAATAACAATTTGACTGTTGAAGGATATGATCTTTCAAAGCTGGAAGATAAGATTAAAGCATATCTGGAGCTGGGAAGTGAACCGGTCATTGATGTTGAACTTCCCTTGCCGAAGCTTCATGATCAAGTCAGAGTCAAAGTATGGGAGGAATCTGTCCAAAGTGAAAAATATCCGATTCTATACAAGGAGTATGTAACCCCTGAAGGGACCATCAGGCAGGGAGAAAAGAAAACAAAAGACTGGCTGTTTAAAAAGGATATCCCTCATCCCGGCAATGATCATACAACATCCAACCTCTATGAACCATTGATTAAAGATGATAATGACATCAAAGCATTGCGATACCTCTGGCAGCTGCCTGATGATCGGGATATCAAAAGAATATATGAAAAAAACAGGGATAAGTTTGCTCTGGCAGAAAAGTACGGCGTATTGACACGAGCCACTATTGGACAAGG
>JAFGUQ010000142.1 GCA_016938455.1 Clostridia bacterium | reverse complement strand
TATGACAAAAAAGGTCACTAAGATTGAACCAGTCAGGCAAAAGGTGATGCACGAATTAAGACCTAAAAAGCGTGTTTGTGCATACTGCAGAGTAAGTACGGATTCCACCAAGCAACACACATCCTATGTTGCCCAAGTAGAGTATTATAAGAACTATATTGGCAAACGTGAAGAGTGGGAATTTGCCGGTATCTTTGCTGATGAAGCAAAAAGCGGAACACAGGTTAAAAGCCGTGACGAATTCATCAGAATGATGAAGGAATGTGAAAATGGAAACATCGATTTTATCGTCACCAAATCAGTCACCAGATTCGCCAGAAATACCATAGACAGCATTGAAGCTATTAGAAAGCTAAAGGCACTTGGTGTCACTATATACTTCGAAAAAGAAAACATCAACACCATGTCCGAGCAAAGTGAACAGATGCTGACAATTCTAAGCTCAATTGCTCAAGGTGAATCAGAAAGTATCTCGACAAACAATCGCTGGGGAATACAAAAAAGATTCAGAGATGGCAGTTATAATATCGGCTGTGTGGCTTATGGCTATACGAAAGATGAAGATGGTGAGCTAATAATCAATGAAGATGAAGCTGCAACAGTACGAAGGATATTTCAAGATTATCTAAACGGAAAAGGATCCTATGTAATTGCAAGAGATTTGACCAATGATAATGTACCACCCGTTAGGACTGCCGAAACATGGAATGACAGTGTGGTAAAAGGTATTTTACAAAATCCAATATACGAAGGTGATCTGATTTTACAGAAAACCTACACTACTGAGGTACTCCCTTACACGAAGAAAATCAACCGTGGAGAGATGCCTCAGTTTTTTATTAAAGACAATCATGAACCGATTATCACCAGAGAACAAGGTGTGATGGTTCGTGAAATCTATGAATACCGCAGAAAACAGATGGGCATGGATGACAGCGGAAAGTATCAGAATCGATATGAGCTAAGCAGTAAGATTATCTGTGAAGAATGTGGTGGAACCTTCAGAAGGCAAAAAATTCACATCGGGAAACATTATGAGAAAATCCAGTGGAGTTGTAAAAACCATCTTGAAAACAGCAAGGATTGCAAGATGAAAGCCATCAGAGAAGATATCATTAAAAGTGCCTATCTTACCATGTGGAATAAGCTAGTCAGCAATTATACCTATATCCTAATACCACTGCTAGACTCCCTGAAAAATCTGAGAACCTGTAAAGCACAAGAAGACGATATTGAAATCATCAATCAAAAAATTATGGAACTGACTGAGCAGAGCCATATCCTGAGCCGAGTGGTGCAAAAGGGATATATGGACTCTGCTCTTTTTATACAAAAGCAAAATGCACTGAATATCGAGATTGAAGAAAC
>JAFGUQ010000141.1 GCA_016938455.1 Clostridia bacterium | reverse complement strand
ATATTGAGAAACCACAATTGAAGGTAGATATATGGAACTGGAAATTGAAGCAGATTTGAAGAGCCGTATGCGGGAAAATCGCACGTATGGTTCTGTGAGGGGCAGCAGCTACTCCTCGCTTGATGTGATAAATATTAAGAAAGGGAAAGAGTAGTGGGCTGTCTACTCGACGACTGCCATGAATTTTAAATTACTGCATCCAGCAGATCAGATAGTCATGTTAATGAAACGAATTTACGGATATGGTATGACCACAACATCCGGAGGTAATTTATCTATTATCGATGAAGAGGGGAACATCTGGATTTCTCCAGCAGGGGTAGATAAAGGCTCTTTGACTTTTAACGATATTATCTGCATAAAAGCAAACGGAGATATCATCGGGAATCATAAGCCCTCAAGTGAGTATCCCTTTCATCAGCTTATTTATAAAACGCGACCTGATATCAAAGCGGTGGTTCATGCTCATCCACCGGCATTAGTGGCATTCAGTATTGCAAGAAAAATTCCAGATACACATCTGATACCAAATATTAATCTGGTTTGCGGTGGCGTCGGTATGGCTGAATATGGCCTTCCTGGCAGTATAGAGCTGGGTGAAAAAGTTGTTAAAGAATTTATAAAGGGTTCCAATACGGTGATTCTTGAAAACCATGGTATTGTTGTAGGTGGAGAGGATTTGTTCAAAGCATTTATGGCCTTTGAAACAATGGATTTCTGTGCCAGACTTGAAATTAATGCAAATATTATTGGAAAGACCAGCCCTCTGACAAACGAACAGATTGAAATTTCTAAAATTAAAAACAATGCAGATATTGAAGAATTTGTGAGTGAGTATTATGGATCAAATGAGCGAGCTATCAGACGTGAAATGTGCCAGTTAATACATAGAGCTTATGATCAGGAACTATTTACCAGTACTCAAGGCACTTTTTCTCAGCGGATCGATGAGGATAATTTTGTCATCACCCCCTATAACACCGACCGTAAATATATTGAAGTAGGAGACTTAGTAAAGATTTCAAAGGGGAAAAAAGAAAAAGGGAAAATGCCAAGCCGTTCTGTGCTGATGCATCAGGAAATATATAAAAGACATCCTCATGTCAATTCAGTCATCATTGCACATCCACCTAATATCATGGCATTTGCCGTGACAGAAGAAGTGTTTGATTCAAGAACCATTCCAGAAAGCTATATTCTATTAAGGTCAGTCCCCAAGATTCCTTTTGGAGCCAGCTTCATGCAGCCTGGGTTAACCGCAGATATATTTAAGAAAGATACACCGATTGCCATGGTTGAAAATGACTGTGTCATAGTAACAGGCAGCAGCTTATTAAATGCATTTGACAGACTTGAAGTGCTTGAATACAGTGCTAAAGCCATTATTGCAGCCAAGCATATTGGGAAAATTGTGACTATTTCGGATACTCACATTAATGACTTAATCAAAGCTTTTCATTTAGAGTAGCTAATTACATCAGGAAAGCTTTCGATAAAAATATTAATGATGGTAAAAAGTCGTGTATAATATACCTATGAATAAATTGAAGAAAAACGAAGTATATAAAGTGACTATTCTCGATGTGACTCATGAAGGAGCGGGAATTGCAAAAATAGAAGGGTTTCCTGTTTTTGTAAATAATGCTTTGAAAGATGAGGTCATGGACATCCATCTCATCAAAGTCACCAGCAAATATGCCATTGCCAAACCGATAAAGATTGAAAAAAGTTCAAAAGACAGGGTAGACCCTTTTTGTGAAGTATATAAAAGATGCGGAGGGTGTGACCTTCAGCATATGAATTATGAAGCTCAGCTTATACTGAAAAAGCAGATTGTTGAAAATAATCTGAGGAGAATCGGCGGATTCAAAGAAATCAAAGTGAATGAAATCATAAAAATGGATAATCCATTTGCCTATAGAAACAAAGTGCAGTACCCGGTAGAGAACAACAGGGCAGGATTCTATGCCAAGAACAGCCACGATATTATTGAACATGATGAATGCCTGGTGCAGGATGAGAAAGTCAATGAAATCATGAACTACCTGAAAGATAAACTTGATCATAATATCAGGCATGTAGTTTTCAGAATAGCAGATGAAGGAATTATGCTTATCTTTGTTTCCAGAACAAGAACCATGGGAATGGATATTGAAAGCATCACAAAGAAATTTTCAATCATTAAAACAGTCATTATGAACTATAATATTTCAGAGGGTAATGTTGTAATGGGTTATGAAAATACCACTCTTTTCGGTAAAGGAACCATCGAAGACAGTTTACTTGATCTTACCTTCAGAATCTCACCGAACAGTTTTTATCAGGTAAATAAAATACAGACAGAAAAACTTTACAGCAAGGTCATTGAATTTGCAGGAGAAAACAAAAATCAGACCATCTTTGACCTATACTGTGGAATAGGAACCATATCACTATGTGTGGCTAAACATTTCAAAAATGTCTTTGGTATTGAAACAGTGGAAGCTGCAGTCAATGATGCCAATATCAACAAAGAAATGAATCACATTGAAAATGTAACATTCATCTGTAACAGAGCAGAAGATGAAATTGAGAACCTATATATGAATAATATAAAAGCGGATGTAGTCATTGTAGATCCACCAAGAAAAGGATGCGACCAGAAACTGCTTGATACCATTAATAAAATGAAAGCAGAGAAAGTCATCTATGTCTCCTGTGATTCAGCTACTTTGGCAAGGGATCTGAAGATTCTCTGTGAATCTGATTATATAATTAAAGAAATAGTAGCAGTAGATATGTTTCCGCATACGAAACACGTTGAGACGGTTGTATTGATGTCACGTAAAGATAAATAATAGGCCCTAAAAGGCCTGAAATCAGAGGT
>JAFGUQ010000140.1 GCA_016938455.1 Clostridia bacterium | reverse complement strand
GGAATATTTCTGTGGTTTGGCTATCCTGTTGAAAATAAAAGAAGGCTTAAGTTAATCAAAGAAGCTGGATTTGACAGTGTGACTTTATGGTGGGGAGATGAATATACTGACATTGATGGAGATAAATATCTGCTTCCTGATTTAGCTCGGAATGCAGGGCTGGATATTGAGCATATTCATACACCTTATTCCTTTGCAAACGAGCTCTGGAATGATTCATTAGATGGTATTGAGTTGATGAGGATATATAACGAATGTATCACCTCTTGCCATAAGTATGATATGAAGACTGCTGTGATTCATGCTTTCAGCGGGAGGAATCAACCTGAAATCAATGACCTTGGCTTAGATAGGATAAAAGACTTATGTGATTATGCAGCAAAAATGGACGTAGATATTGCACTTGAAAACATCAGGGAACCGTCAAAACTAGAAAAGATATTTGCATCAATTACTCATCCTAACTTAGGCTTATGCTATGATAGCGGTCATGAAAACTGTTATTCATTCGGTACTGATTTGCTGACCACATACAAAGACAGAATAAAAGCACTTCATCTGCATGACAATGACGGGAAAGATGACCAGCATAGAATAATCGGTGAAGGTAACATCAATTGGGAAAAAGTGAAAAGGAAGATAGAAAAGAGAAATTACAAAGGAGCTGTCACTCTGGAAGTGAGTAATGAGTTTTCTAAATTATATAAAGAAGTTGACATAGAAGAATTTTTAAGGATATCATATATAAAATTGTGTGAGGTTTTTCAAAGATAATTAAAATACTAACAAGGTTTTCTTATATGAAATAAAAGTTGGAGGAAAAAAATGAAACTGGTTATCATATTCGGACCACAAGCTGTGGGTAAAATGACTGTCGGACAGGAACTTGCAAAAATCACTGATCTGAAACTGTTCCATAATCATATGACCATTGATCTGGTATCCAACTTTTTCAGTTATGGTTCAGCGTCAGGAAAACGTCTGGTTCATTTATTCAGAAAAGAGATATTCGAAGAAGTAGCTAAAAGTGACCTGGAAGGTATGATTTTTACATATGTATGGGCTTTTAATCATCAGAGTGACTGGGACTATATCGATAACCTCTGTCAGACATTTGAAGCTTACAACAGTGATATCTATTTTGTGGAGCTTGAAGCTGATCTTGAGACCAGAAAAAAACGTAATATCACAGAAAACAGATTGACTCACAAACCGACAAAAAGAAATCTGGAGTGGTCACAAAACGAAATTGTCAATTCAATGGATAAATATAGATTAAATTCAGACCAGGGTGAAATTAAAAAAGAAAATTACCTTAGAATCAACAATGAGAATATGACAGCTGAGGATACAGCGAAACTGATTAAAGAAACTTTTTTGTTAAATGATAAAGCCAATAAAGAATTGAAGAAATCTTAACAAGGATTTTATATGAATCAAGAGATGTAAGCAAAAAAATATAGTAGAAGAATAAAATTAAGAAAATATTTTCATTTTTTAGGAGATTGAAAGTGACATTAAGTGAATATCAAATGAATTTTGAAAAACTTTGCAACAAGCTTAATCTAGGCGTCATGATTAAACCACCTAGACTGGTGTTTGGCGGTTATCTGCACAGGATGTTTGAACTTGAAACAACATGTAAGAAATATGCTGTGAAAGTTTTAAATCCAGAGATAATGTTACGGCCTATGGCCATCAAAAACACCGTTGAGTCTGAACTAGTGGCAGATTTTCTTAAAGATAAAATACCTGTTGTAGCAGCCATACGATTCAATGACCAATGTATTATAGAATTCGATGGTCAACACTATATGTTGTTTGAATGGAATAATGGCAGATGCCTGAAACGAAATGAAATAACGATATCTCATTGCAGAAAAATAGGTGACATTTTAGCCAAGATTCACATGACAGATTTAAGCAAATTAAGAATCAATGACTATTCTCCGAGCCCTTTATCCTTACCTGACTGGGATATATATTTGAAATCAGGAAAAAAGTCTTTATCCTCATGGACTGATTTACTAGAAAAGAATATTGACTATCTCACACTTTTTAATAGGAAAATCATGGATAGTTATGGCTCTTTGATTCAATTAACTGTCATCAGTCACGGAGACCTTGACCCTAAGAATGTCATGTGGGAAAACGATGAACCTTTTGTGATTGACTGGGAATCTACCGGATATATTCATCCAATGGCAGATTTGCTTGACACAGCAGTGTACTGGGCCGAAGATGGCGAAGGAATAATTGCGAAAGATAAATTCTTGGCTTTCATAGATGAATACAGAAAATATGCCAAGCTGATTCTCATGAACTGGGAGGATGCACTGCTGTATAACATGATGAATAAGTTTGGCTGGCTGGAATACAATCTGAAACGATCTCTTATGATTGAATGTGCGGATATCAAAGAACAACAGTCAGGAACTGAGCAAGTCATACGTACGATAGGAGATATCAGACATTATGGGGAAAACATACCATTACTCGTCAGTTGGCTAAATGAGCTTGACTAAAACCAATATCTTTTCCTATATCGACTGCACAAGCAGGATTGAATTTTTTTTCACTGGAAATGTCACTGGGACACCACTATGGAGTTCTGTTTCATAGACAGGTTCCAGATTGTAATCATCATCAACAACAGAAATATTACAGTTCATTTTCCTTATCATATTGGGTAATGTGATTGCTGCGGTTACTTCCTCGATATCACTCATGTAATTTACAATAAAGAATGATAATCCTTTTTCATTGCATCCTGCGATGACATAGATGTTCTTATATTCACAGACAGTTTTTACCTGATATTTATATTCAAAAACTTTTTTATATGCAAGTAATCCGTAAAAAACTTTATTGGGAATACCATATAGATCGAAACATGAAAAATGACTGGATGAAGCTGTTTCAAAATAGTTGGCTTGAGTGACTATTGAATCCTGAAGAACAGTCAGAAAACCGG
>JAFGUQ010000139.1 GCA_016938455.1 Clostridia bacterium | reverse complement strand
GACGGATGATCAGAGTGTAGGATTTTTGAATTCATGGAACGAATCAAAAGATCACAGAGAAAAGATCTATATCTCCTATGATTCAACGAATAAGAATTGTCAGGCTGGAGATATTGAAATGCTTGAATATGGCAATGCCAAAGTCGATCAGGGATCTCCAATTTTCAATTATTCAATAGCCTATGACACGAGGAATAAAGAACCGCTTTTTTATGAAGCATACCCAGGCAGTATAAATGACGTATCACAGCTTCAGTTTATGCTGGATAAGGCGAAGGGATATGGTTATCGAAAGATAGGTTTCATACTGGATCGTGGTTACTTCGGCAAAAGAAATATTGAGTATATGGATCAGTATGGTTATAGCTTTGTCATCATGGTCAAGGGCATGGCTTCCCTCGTAAGTGAGCTAATTCTGAAATATAAAGGATCTTTTGAGAAGAAGAGACTCCATCATATCAGCGAATACAGAGTATATGGTATGACGGTAAAGAAAAAGTTGTATGCAACAGATGAGAAAGATCGCTATTTTCATATCTATCATAGTATTGAAAAGGAAAGTGCTGAGCGCAATATACTGGAAAATCGGATTGATGAGATGACGAAATTCATGAAACGTCATGCCAATGAAGTGCGTGAATTTGGGGCAGGATTCGAGAGGTATTTTGAACTCTTCTATGATGAACAAAAGAAGACATTTCTATTTCCTGTTGAGAAGGCAGGTGTAATAGAAAATGAGATTGATTTATGCGGATATTTTTGCATCATAACCTCGGAAAAGATGACTGCAAAAGAAGCCCTTGATCTTTACAAGAGCCGCGATGCTTCAGAAAAGCTATTCCGAGGTGATAAGTCGTATCTTGGTAATAAGAGTCTTCGTGTGTACTCAGATGAATCGGCATCAGCAAAGATATTTATAGAATTTATTGCGCTGATCATTAGAAGCAAGATCTACACAAAGCTCAAAGAAGAAATGAATAAAATAGATAAAAGGCCGAACTTTATGACGGTCCCTGCGGCAATAAAGGAACTTGAGAAAATTGAGATGGTTAGACAGTTTGACAATGTTTATAGACTGGACCATGCCGTTACAGCAACTCAGAAGACAATACT
>JAFGUQ010000138.1 GCA_016938455.1 Clostridia bacterium | reverse complement strand
TATGTAACAACCTTATGCTTTTTTTCACATCAAATCAGCCTTACCCTATTCAATGATACAAAATATGAGTCAAGTTATACCATTTGCAATTCTAGGTTGATGATTTCATATGGTTTTAGCGTTATTTTTAAAGTTTGTTCTTCAATAAGGCTTTTCCTCTCATCATATAGCGGTTGATTCATGAAATCAGTCAGTACAGCAGACTGTATTTTTTTCATGCATTCAATTTTTATTTCTGTTTCTTTACCAAGAGATTCATATCCCCTGATTAAATAAGAATCTTTATTTTTCTTGAATGAGGTCATCATGAAACCTTCCCCATCGATGCTCATGAGCGAAAGTTCACATGGAATAGAACCTTTTGACTTTGTTTTTACTGATATGCTATCCACACCTGTCATCTTCTGTCTTGCAAGAGAAACAGATGAGGTTAAATCATGCTCTTTTTCAAAGCTCAGTGTATAGTGAAACGCATGTCTTCCCTCACAGTCAAGATACTGCGGAGTGCTTTCTTCCCACCCTATGCATTCCTCTCTATTTATAACTCTAGTCAGTATCAATGAGACAGCCTTAAAATCAGCATCATACAGATAATATTTACCGCAGTCAGTCCCGATCAATGATTTTCTGGAGAAATCATCCTTGAAGCTGATAAAGCTCTTGGCATAGAAACTGCCTTTATGAAGCCTCTCTAGATTATCCACAGGATTATCAGTGATCATCCCGAAAGGTTCTTTATCAATTTCTCTTTTTTCAATCCCAAATGGAATGTCAGCTGATATATCAGGTTGTTCTGAGGTATTGAACTGTACCTTGAAAAAACCAGTGTTATTTTTCTTGCAGTTTATCTCTGTCACCAGATCAATTTCTCTCTTGTCTTTATAGAAAATCATTTCTTTTCTGACTTGATTATTTCCGATATGTCCATCGACCACATACTTCCATCTCAATGGTCCATATTCTTCGAATTGATAGGTGTCAGTAATGAAATCATCCTGTCCGATATATTGATTTGAGAAGAGCCATGCATTCTTCTGATGGGGATTTGTTTTTATATATGTCACTTTATTGAAATCATGATTCAGGTTTCGATAGAGAATCTCTCCTTCTTTTCCTGTCACTTCAATAAGTTCTCCTTTTGAGACTTTCACTCTCAGTGCTCCTGTGTCAACAGTCTGAGTACTTGAACTCTTTAACATGAAGTCAATATCTTCTTCAAGATTGAAACTTTCTTTTTTCTTCTCATTTTCTTTTTCTTTAACTGTCAGCGTAGTGAAACCAACAGGTGGAATGGTTGCTTTAACAAGAACATCAGCTTCATTCAGACTAGTCTCCCGATACCTGATATCTCCCTGGTAACCTTTAATTATCTGATATGAAAGTCTGCTGTTATCAGTGTCATAAAGATCAAACCCGCTTGTTCCCTCAGGAAAACAGAGATGAATCATCTGATAACCGTCAAATGGGATGTTCAAAGTATTGAAAAGAATGACTTCTTTTTCCTGATTATGACTTATTTT
>JAFGUQ010000137.1 GCA_016938455.1 Clostridia bacterium | reverse complement strand
TATTTCTGATACCGGCATTCCCTCATCGACAAGGGCCTGTTCCATCTCCGTGATTTCAGTAGGTGAAACATTGATGGTAAGTCTGTCAAAATCACCTTTTACAGATTCCACGGATTCACCATCATGAAGTCTCATTATCAGTTCCTTCAGTTTCTTTTGCCTTTGCTCCCTGTTATTAATCAATTCACTCATTCTTGTTTCTCCTTCAAACTAAATCCATGCCTTTCAAACAGCACCTTAATCTCTTCAATGTCGATTCCCTTCATCAAAGCACCTTTTCCAATTGTCATTACCCTGCCTGCACTTTGAAGCATTCCCGGCATTGTAATGTTGCCGAAACCGGCTTCAACCATAATATCCTTGATTTTAGGATGCCTCTTTACCAATTCATATACAGTTTCATCAAAAAAAATATCTATCAAAAGTTTCTCCTCAATAAATGATATTTACCCCTGCTGGAGGCAGTATAACAATTCAACCATCCCGAAAAGTGAACAACCATAATCCACTGTTACCTATCTAATTTTTATTCAACCTATAATATGATACACTTTTATTCCAAAATATATCATAAGGGAGATGAGTTAGATGATATATTTGTGGGCAGCCTTGTCTTTACTGTTGTTTGCATCTATTGCTTTTACAATATCAAAAATGAGGAAAAGAAGGAATGTTCAGTATTCCCTCTATGCACACATGCGTTCAAATTCCATAAAGACCAATATACAGAACATACAAAAAATTTCAGATGCCCACAAACTTGCTTCGAGGAACAGCAGTCCCACCTGGACATACCGGCATATTGTAAAGAAATGGAAACGCTTCCGTAAAAACTATGCCAGACTATATTCTCTTCAGGGAAAATATGATGACCTGGTACCTGTCTGCAGGTGGATAACCGACAATTATTATCTCATCAATCAAAACATAAAGCAGGTTGCAAAGAATTTCAACAAAAAGAACTGCCGCAGACTTCCTGCAATAACCATTGATTCCTCCGATTTTTTCCCCAGGGTTTATGTGCTTGCAAAAGAACTCATGGCCATGATGGACAATAACTTTTCAGAACCTCTTATGCTTTCGCTGACAAAGGCTTATCAGGAAAAAAGTCCATTGAAGATTTCTGAACTCTGGGCCCTTCCAATAATGCTCAAAATCTGTCTGCTTGATGACATAGCCGGGCACACAGAACAAATATTCAAAATCATTGAGGCAAAGAAAGAAGCTGATGAATATATTAGCAGACTTACGGTCGAAATTTCCCAAAAGACATCTGTTGAAGATATTTTATCCGATATAACTGATACAAAATACAGTGACCCACTGGGTTTTTCATCACAGATTCTGCTGAAACTCCGGGAAAGAGGCTTTGGAAACCACGCAAATCTCAATAAAATCGCT
>JAFGUQ010000136.1 GCA_016938455.1 Clostridia bacterium | reverse complement strand
TTGTTCCATGAAACCACCCTGAAACCGGTTTAGCCAGTTTGAAAGCCAGGTAAACCGAAAGAACATAAGATACAAGTTTATATAAAGTATTCAGTAACCCTTTAAACAATCCGGTTATTAAAGTAATGGCAATGATTAATATAACAACATAATCCGCAATATTCATAACTCCACCTACCTTCTTTTTTAATATTATAGTTAATTATTGATATTTATACAACACAATATCATCAATTCCGACAACTGCGATGATATCATTTTCTGTGAGCAGCACTTTTCTCGTCAAAGAAAACAGATTGAGTTTTTCAATCAGTTTCCCGTCAGGACTGTATATGACAATATTACTGCTGTTATATACTGTCATTGCATTTTTCCCTGCGAAAAGACCTTCAATATTGAAATCAACCTGATTCTTGAACACTTCCTTCCCGTCACTGTTCAGACAAAGGACATAGTTCTTTCCATTTTGTGTATAGGCTAAATAGGTGTTCCCGCCATGGCAGGCGGAATGTCTGACACTGGCTGTATTAGAGTCAATCATCATAAGGTTGCTGTCATAAAGCTGATAACCTTGCTCACCGATGAGTAAAAACAGTTCATCACCTAAAGAAAGTATCTTGAAGTATTCTCCTTCAATTTTCATCCCCGCTACAGGTTTTTCTTTATACAGATTATATAAATCCACATTGGAGCTATTTAAATCCATGGCATCAATGGAGACAACGACATAAAAATCACTGTTCCCGAGCACCGTGGTAGACACCGGATACAGGTTGGCATATTTGACCGCAGCATATGTGCCGTCTTTGCTGTTTTCGGTAATGACTTCTCCTGAGAACCCTTCAAAGCCTGTTTTTATAATGGAGATGTAGTCGCTTCTTGAAGCAACGACAGCAGACAGGTTTCCGCTTTCAACACTTTGTGTTTTTTTTCCGTCTTTATAAATTTCATAATAGGTCTTACTGCTGTCATATAAAATCATGAAGTCATCATTATATGATATATATGGATTTTCAAAATCATTGATCTGCTCATTGACTCTTTCACCGTTGATGTCATAAATCAGCACTTTATATGGATTGACTACATAAATGTAGTTATTCAACAGGCAGACTTCAGTATTTTCATTATTAACATCAATTGTCTTGTAAACTCCTACATCTGTAATTTTTTCTCTTGACAGCATTAAAGCCAGGTCATTAAAAGAATACTTGTTGATAACCATGAAAATAGTAAAAGCAATGACTGTCAAAAGCAGGAAAACTGTAATGACAAAAACAATTTTTTTGAATAGATTTTTTTTCAAGTTGTCCCTCCATGTCAATTCTTATACATTATTATAATATATTTAGATAAAAAAAACATTCTTATTATTATAAGAATGTCTTTTTGGAGGCGCCACCCGGATTTGAACCGGGGAGTAAAGATTTTGCAGACCTTTGCCTTACCACTTGGCGATGGCGCCTTATTTGTAAAGCGGTATAAATACCGCTTTACTGTGGAGCGGGTTACGAGATTCGGACTCGCGACTTTCACCTTGGCAAGGTGACACTCTACCACTGAGTTAAACCCGCAAATGGTGCCCAGAGGCGGAATCGAACCACCGACACAAGGATTTTCAGTCCTTTGCTCTACCGACTGAGCTATCTGGGCTAATGGCGACCTGGAAGGGGCTCGAACCCTCGACCTCCAGCGTGACAGGCTGGCATTCTAACCAACTGAACTACCAGGCCAATACCATTATGGTGGGCACAATAGGGCTCGAACCTATGACCCCCTGCTTGTAAGGCAGGTGCTCCCCCAGCTGAGCTATGCGCCCATAATGTATGCCGAACTTACTGCGGCAAAAAAAAGTATATAAAATATACATATAAATGTCAATAAGCATTATATATCTTTTATGAATTTTTTTAACTGTTCTGCTGTAAAAATATATTTATTATTGCAAAAATGACAAACTGTCTCCACTGTATCCTGCTCTTCGACGATTTCAGTTAATTCCTTTCGTCCCAGACTGATGACTCCTTTGAACATTTTCTCTTCACTGCAGTTGCACTGGTAGCTGACCGGTTCAGTTCCGGTAAATACAATGTTTTCTTTACCAAGAATAAACTCAAGCATGGCTTCTGGTGTTTTGACACGTTCAATTAATGATGTAGCTGATTTCATTTCAGTGATTCTGCTTTCCACTTCTGTAATGATTTCTTCAGTAGCTCCCGGCATCATCTGGATAATCACACCTGCGGCTTGTCTGACAGTGGCGTCACTGTTAAGTTTCACACCTAAGGCCACCATTGACGGTATCTGCTCTGAATAAGTGAAATAATAAGCAAGGTCATCACCAATCTCACCTGACTGCAGCGGAATCGTTCCTGCATATGGTTCCTTCATTCCAAGGTCCTTGATGATATTCAGATACCCTCTTCCTATGCATGCACCTACACCAAAGATACCATTTTCACCATATGACTCATAGTCATTATTCTTGATATATCCCTTCAGTGTTCCCTTCCGGTCAGCTACGCAGACCATGCCTTCCATGGGACCGTCTCCGTTTATCTGAAGTGTAGTGACGATATCATCACCTTTTCCCATCCCGTTTAAAATAGCTGCTGCCATCAACCCTCTTCCAAGAGCAATGGCTGCTACCGGGTTCAGCCCATGCCTGTTCAAGGCTTCATATACCGTATCTTTTGCGGTGACTGCAAAAGCCCTTACATTTGCATCGTAAGCCATTGCCTTTACCAGATAATCTGTCATTTAATTCTCCTTTTTTAAAACAAAGAAAATACGTTCGTCTTTTTCACTGGCATCAGTGAAAGTCAGTTCTTTAAATTTACCGATGATATTAAATCCTATGTCTTGGCAAATTTCTTCAATTTCATGGAATTCATAAGCTCTTTCACAGTGATAATCATCATACCTTTTATAGCTTTTCCCACTCTTTTCAAAAAAAGTGATGTCCATGTCACAGATCCTGCTTTTTCTGTTGAAGCTGTTTTCCCAGATATAGGTCAAGTGCTCATCAATCATGTAAAACACATTGTCTTTATACACATTCTCAAATTTATAAGGTGTATTCAAATCAAAAATAAACAAGCCGCCGTTATTCATGTAATTGTAAATCAGCTTGAAAGCTTTCTTCAGCTTTCTCTTATCTGTAATGTGATTGATTGTATCCAGAAAGCTGATGAAAACATCATAGGTCCCATATAGTTCCAGTTCAGCGATGTCCTGATGAATCCAGAGAATGCTTTTATCTTTTTTATAGCATTTTTCCAGCATTTCTGAAGAGACATCAAGTCCTGAAACATCATATCCCATGTTTTTCAGCAGGATTGTCAGGTTGCCTGTCCCGCATCCTAAATCAATGACCATTTTGGCGTTCTTGTTATATCTTCTGATTATTTTTTCAATGTATAACGAATATTTCTGATAATTTACTTCAGTCTGTAATTGATCGTAAAATTTAGAAATACTGTTATACATTCTAATTCCCTTTCAATATCTCAATGGCCCTGTCCAGCACCACATCATCTTCTCTCGGAATCAGAGATGTCGGATAATTGATATAGTCATCTTCAGGCAGGATTGTCTCATCAGGTTCAATTCCGATTCCATGAATGCAGACTCCATTAGGCGTATAGTATTTGGCAATAGTCACTCGTAATCCACTTCCGTCAGACAGTTTATGAACTGCCTGTACAGACCCTTTCCCATAAGTGGTTTCGCCGATAACAGTAGCAATCTTATAGTCTTTCAAAGCCCCGGTCAGCATTTCTGACGCTGAAGCACTGTATCCGTTGACCATGACTACCATCGGCATCCCCAGACTTCCGCTTCTGGCGTACTGCTCATCTTTCTTACCGTTTTTATCAATCGTATAGGTAATCAGTTTTCCATCTATGAAAAGATTGGCAATATTAAGGATTGCTGAGTAATCTCCTCCTCCATTATCTCTTAAATCCAGGACCAGGTTTTCCATTCCCTGGCTGATAAGGTCTTTCAGTACATTGATGAATTCAACCGCTGAATCCTGTGAAAAACTGATGATTTTTATATATCCTATATTACCTTCTTCAATTCTACCTTCTACTTCTATTGAATTGACTTCATCTCTTGTAATGGTAAAGTCGATATATCTGTCTTCGATGGCCCTGTAAACATTGATAGTCACATCAGTTCCCTTTTCACCTTTGACTATGCTGGCAATATAACTTAAATCGGTGATGCCGCTGACATCCTCATCATCTACCTTTAAAATAAGATCACCAGGAAGAACACCGCTCTGATTGGCAGGTCCATCAGGATAGACTGTTGTAATCAAGGTTCCTCTGCCTTCTGTAGGATTTGTGATGACCACACCGATTCCTATATAGTTTCCCTCAGATTTTTCCATCATGGATTCCATATATTCTTTAGGCACATACATGGTAAAAGGGTCATCAACTGAAGCGACAACACCTGCTGTCGCTGAAATCACCGCTTTATTCATATCTACTTCATCTATATATTCATTTTTCAGATAATCGACAACTTCATTAAAGACTTTGATTGATGAAAACTCAACTTCATCCTGATTGAATTCAATCACATACTTAGGGTTCTTGACTTCTGCATACTTGACAACAGCTAATGTTGAAGTGACGCTGAGGGCTATTGTTAAAATAATGGACATCAGCCATAAAAAAACTTTATTTTTCAATTATATCTCTCCTGTTTATCTTGACGGATCTAAATAATTCATCGGGTCAACCTGAACTCCATTGACAATGACTTCAAAATGAAGATGAGGTCCTGTTGAATTCCCTGTACTTCCAACCAGAGCAATTACCTGCCCCTGTGAAATCTTATCTCCTTCATGGACTAAAAGTGTCGTCGCATGAGCATATAACGTGGCAATCCCGCCGCCATGGTCAATTACAATTCTGTTTCCATATCCAGATGAATATCCTGCTTTTAAGACCACACCATCGTTAGCAGCTAAAATATTAGCATTATACGGTGCACCAAGGTCAATACCTGTATGCATTCTCCAGTCTTTGAAAATGGGGTGAATTCTCATGCCGAATGTACCTCCACCAGTTGGTATTTTTCTGTTGGCAGGTAGCGGCCAGAGCATTTTACCTCCGATATATTTTGCTTTTGACTGCAATTTAATGATTTCATTCATCAAGGCAGCCGATTCTGCTTCAAGAGCATTTTGCTTTCTCAGCAGTTCTTCAAGGCTGTCAGAAGCAGAATTAACCGTCTCTTCTGCAATGGCTTTGATTTTGCTCATATTTTCCATGGCTGTCTTTGTATCAGCAATGGCAATCTCATATGAATATTTCATGTTTTCAGCAGTTATTCTCTTGTCTTCCAGGTCTAATTTTAAACTTACCAGTTCCTGTAAAAGTTTTTTGTCATACTCATTGAGATATTTTCTGACTTCAATTTCTTCAAAAATTTTATTGATGTCTTCGGCTTTTGAAATGATATCTAAAAGATTGATTCCTGAATTGACATAAGCTTCAACGATTCTTTCTTTTAAAAGATTTAATTTCTCCGCATAACGAATCTCTGATTCGATAATTGCCTGTGTCTGAGCATCAATCTCTTCTTTCAGTGCCACCACCCAATCTTCAAATCCGGTCAGAAGTTCTTCTTGCTGGTTTAGGTTCTCATCCTGAGACTCAATCATTTTCCCATAGATATCTACCAGCTCCTGTTTTTTGTCAATCTCTTTATTGACATCCTTAAGCTTTGAGTCTACCCATGCTTTATCCTGTTGTACATCATAAATGTTTTCTGCATAAACTGAAGTTGAAAAAACCATTAAAGAAATCAATATAAATATAATCACTTTTTTCATTTGTTCGTCTCCTATACTTTCAAATGTCTTCTGATAGCCATAAGACTACCCAATACTCCTAACAAAACACCTAAAACCATATATCCGAAAAAAATCATGAGCAGCGTTTCTTTTAAAGGTGCCATCCTGAGTCCCGTTAAAAACATTTCTTCCCCACTGGTACTCGCAAAGGCTGAATAAAGTTTCGAATACACTAAACCAGTCACTATAAATGATATTATAGCACCAATGCACCCGATTAATCCACCCTCAATAACAAAAGGTATTTTAATTCTGCTTTCTGTTGCACCGATAAATTTCATGATGACTACTTCATCATTTCTCGAATAAACTGTCAGTCTGATGGTATTTGATATCAAAAGCACCGCTAAGAAAGCTAATATAGCGCCAAGCACCCCTGATATCATTCTTATCCATTTTGAGTAATTTGATGTGAAATTAAAAGAATCTTTGTGATAAACGACTTTGTAAACTTCCGGCATTTCTCTTACCTCTGCAACAAAATAGTCAACATCATCATAATTGTTCAATGTCACCACGAAAGAGGCCGGAAGAAAATCTGCACCAAGACCCAGATCAAGCAGGTCTTCATCAAACAGCTCTTTAGTAGATTCAAACGCTTCTTCTTTTGAAACATATTCAATAGTGGCAATTCTTGAATCGAGTACAAGTCTCTCATTGAATGCGTTTATGGTATCAATGTCAGCTTCTGTGACGATGAATATCTTTACTTCAAGCAGTTCATCAAGCGATGAGGCATTATAAGACAGATTCAACAGAAAGAGTCCGAATACCCCTATTAATACCAGGGTCAGAAAAACAGTGAATATACTGGTTATGGTCAGTACCCTGTTTCTGCTCAGGTTTGTAAATGATTCTCTGATTATTCTAAAAAAATTCGTAAAACTCATTATATGTATTGACCTCTCATTTTATCATTGATAATTCTACCGTCTTTTAACACAATCACTCTTTTTTGCATGAAATTCACGATATTACTGTCATGTGTCGCGACAATGATTGTCGTACCCATTTTATTGATTCTGCCAAGAAGCTCTATGATTCCAATGGATGTTTTCGGATCAAGATTTCCAGTCGGCTCGTCACAGATCAGTAAGTCAGGATTATTGGCAATGGCTCTTGCCAGTGCCACTCTCTGCTGTTCACCACCTGAAAGTTCATCTGGATAAGCTTTATCTTTATGTTTCAACCCGACAACATCAAGAAGCTGCGGTACCATCTTGCTGATATCTCTTTTATGAGTGCCGGTTATTTGAAGTGCAAACTCAACATTATCATACGCGGTTTTATTAGGAAGTAATTTAAAATCCTGAAAAACAACCCCGATGCTTCTTCTGAAAGTCGGAATCTGATATCTGTCAATGCCCTGCATATCAAAGCCATTCACATAAATTTCTCCATAAGTTGCGATTTCTTCTCTCATGATTAACTTGACCAGAGTTGACTTTCCTGAACCGCTTGGTCCGATGATGAAAGCAAACTCTCCTTTTGGGATAGCCATATTTATTTTTTTCAAGGCTTCCGTGCCGTTTTTATAAACTTTAGTCACGTTTTTAAGTATTATCATTTAATTTCTCCAAATAGGTTTTCACCATGTAAGCTGTCTTGAACAACAGGGCATCATCGAAATTCCTGACATCCAACCCTGTTTGTTTCTGCACTTTTTCGATTCTATAGACAAGTGTATTTCTATGAAGATACATTTTTCTGGCTGTTTCTGAAATATTAAGATTATTCTCAAAAAACTTCTGAATGGTTTTCACAATCTCATCATCCAGTTTTTCAAATGCTTCTGTATCAACAATCTGATGAAAGAACTGCTCAAGATCAGCTTTACTCAATTTATTGATAAAAACACCGATTCCCAGTTTTGAATATGTGAATATGTTTTTCTCGCTTTCAAAGACTCCTCCGATTTCACATGCCAGATTGGCACTATGATAGGATTCTTCGAGTAGAAGAAGGTTGTTCACTGCTTTTCCAACGCCGATAACCACCGGAATCAGAAGTTCCTCCTCCACAGTGGTAATGATGGTTGATGCAATCATTGACAACTGATTCTCAAAATTATCCTCCACTTCAACAATGTAGATGATATCACAGTTATCCAATTCCACCACATAGTTTTGCTTCTGGTCAATGAACAGATTACTTAAAATCTCTGCTACAGAAAAATCCGGTTTTTCAGCTAGTTTGAGTAGGAGAACCACTCTCTGCTTATCTGCCTGGATTTTATACTGACTGGTTTTCTGCATGATGTCAGCAGGGGTAGCCTGTTTCTGAATGATACTTTTAAGAAAATAGGTCTTGTCATGTTTTTCATAATAGGTTTTAATATAATTACTGGTCAAAACAGCGATTAACTTCAATATGATATCGCTGTTTTCTTTTTTGTCTTCAATAAATACATAGTATGTCTTGTTTCTGATGGGTTTTATTCTATAATAAAGATAGTTCTCAATTTTTATAATTGACAAATTACCATCACTGAGCTGATTGAAATCACCTGAAACGGTTTTCTCTTTTGTGT
>JAFGUQ010000135.1 GCA_016938455.1 Clostridia bacterium | reverse complement strand
GTTTTCTGAGTATAGTCAAAATATGCCAGCATCAGCGGCATAATGGATAAAACCGCAATATAGATCACCGGTGAATTCATGGAAAAAATCTTGCCGATTGAATTCACATAGAAATTGATTAAAGCAAAAATGAACAGCACAAAATAACCGATGAAAAGTATTCTGGCTTCAATGTTTTTTCTGTATACCCGCAAAGAAACAATAAGCCATGTGATGATATTGATGATCTGAGACAGATACCATATGTCATAAGCTTTTTTAAAGTCAATAATTGTCGGTGAAAGAAAAGAAATGAGTACAATCCCTATGAACCCGATGAAAGAAATCAGTAATGCTGCCTTGCTTTTAAGCAGTTTATAGATGCTGACTCCAATGAAAAGAGACGATACCCAGAAGGAAATCATGATGATTTTCTTGTATACGAAGTATGAGAACGGAAGATATTCAAAGCTTGTGTAATCATAAATATAGACTGCCATGGAAATCATGGCTATTGACAGGTATATCAGCAACCTGTCTCTGTTATCAGGCATTATATTAAGAATGATTAGTAAAATGGCACCAAGCACCAGAAAGCCGATGCCGATGTGAATTATGTCGGAATTGAAAAAGGCAAACCATCGCTGAAACGCCAGGCCATGGTCAGTAGTCATGACATATATCGGATGAGTGGTTAACCCTGTCTTATAATCAGCAATGCTTTCAATCCTGATGACATTTTCATCATCGATCTTTGTGGAAGAAATACCAAAAAAAGAGGCATCATTCCATAAATTGGCATTCCCTTTTTCCATTGATCCTTTTTGTCCTATCAGGCAGTCATTCAGAAAAAGCCTGTAACCGCTGGATGTGAATCTGGTAATCAGTATTCCGATATCACCATCATGATTCTGAAGCTGTTCTCTTTTAAAAGTGGTTTCATAAATATATGGCTGCAGATCATTTAGCTCAACCATTTGTATCCCCATATCAGGGGTGAAACTATCAGGTGGAAAGGCAATGATATATTGCTTGCTATCGGGAACGATACCCGAAAAAAATGATATGACCAATCCGCCTGCAAGCATGATCAGATAAATGAATATAATCAGCTTTGTGTTTTTTTTCAAGTTCACAAATATATGACCTCCATCACATTCAACATCCTTTAAACAGGCTCACATACTGATTCCATGTCATTAAGCCTGTGTTTTTGGCTTGTCATCACATAGTATCGTCAAAATGCAGAAAAAATGAAGGAAATGTTTATTCCATGTTTAAGGCAGGTAAAAAACCTCTCTCATCGGAACAATTGGTGTCTCCTGCCTGAAGTCAAAAGAACCTTCCACCATTTCTGATGTGATGGCATTCCATTGATTACAGATTTTACTTTGTCCTATATATTCAAAAGCCTTGCTGACATCATCGCACTCAAAGCAGTAAAAGAACTGATTCCCGTTCTGAAAAATAGAATAGTTCCTGATACCGGCTTTACTATGCTCATCCATGATTTCAGTCCAGGGATTCATATGTAATTTTACATACTCCTCAAGATTTTCTTCTTTAATTCTCCATGTCCAGGCAAATTTATTGCTTTTAATCATCCTTTATCCCCCTATACCAAATTTGTAAATTTCCTAATTAAGCTATAATAAATATACAGCAGGTTGTTTGATTACACAACTTAACAATAAAATTCAACAATTTTATTCTTTATTGAATCAACAGACAAAAAGTCATATAATCTAATAAGGGAAGTTTATAAAATTTAATAGGAAGAAATGATATGAAAAAATACTACCTTATTATATTATCAGTACTGATACTCGGTGCTGTGATTATTATCATTGTTTCTAAGCAGGATGATACAAACCTTATCTTAGAAAGCGAACCACCAAGACAAACGGTTCATCTGACTGATGTTGCTATTGGTGAAATTGCCAATATCGACTCTCTTTTAATTCAAGTTGTCAGTATTTTGCATTCTGAAGGAACATCAGTTGATATACCAGGTAAAGGTAATGAATACATCATCATAAAAGTAGCCATTAAAAACAACAGATCATATCCAATCAAATACAGTGCTGATGATTTCAAAGCTACTATTGATAAACTGACTATCAATCTTTCTATAGTAAGTGGTTTTAACACAATGTCTTCAGGTGAACTGGTACCTGGTGGAATGATAGACGGAAATCTCGTTTTTGAAGTACCCTCAGATACTCTTGAAATCAGCCTTGAAAGTAATACTTCGGCTTCATACAATGACAGTGTCATTTTTAATCTATCCAAGACAATTGATCCCTTTGAACCACTAAAAGAAGGAGCACTTTTTGAATCTTTTAATATTTATCAGCTGGGAGAAAAAGTAAAATTAATGGATTCATATATCTCTGTATTAAGCACAGATTCCACTTCGTTAATGGATTCCAAAGGAGTGCGCTCCTTTTTAATATCAGCCACTGTGCAAATAGAAAACATAGGCTATTCAAGTCAATCTTATCGACCTCAATTCTTTAAAATCTGCAACAGCAAGGGCCAGGTCTTCTACCCTATCCTGGATTCTTCTTTCTCCGATCATGCATTAGTAGATGGTCTGCTTCAAACTGGTGAATCTGTCACAGGAGATGTAATATTTCAATATCCATCTGATAATGATATCGCTTATCTGGTTTATGATGGTCCGCAGTATATGGGTGGTTCATATGACAACATCGCGGTTTTTCAAATCAACCATTGAATTCAATTAACAGACAATAAATAGCTCGAATATGCTACTTTCGATAAATCATTGGTATGAACCTCATACCGTCAACTAGCTGCTCGGTATCAGTGTCGATGAAGCCTAAATGGTGATAGACTTCTGCTGCATAGGGAGAAGAATTAACTGTTATCATATTTTCTGTACTATTGTCAATAACTGTTTCAAAGAGTCTTTTACCTATTCCCTGTCTGTGATATTTCCCATGGACAAAAAAAAGTGCTATATGATTTCCTTCATTTCTTGTGGCAATGACACCAATGACATTGTCATCATCAAAAGCACCATATATGGCTAAGTTATCAATATATTCTCTGCTGTTAATGCATTTTCTGAAAGATACTATTCCTTCATCAATATAATCTGGTGCTTCAAACATCATGAAAACATTCATGACAAGCTTTAACGCTTCATCCATATCCGACTTTTCCAGTTTTTTGATCTTCACTTTTTCCTCAAACAAAAATGTTTTTATCTTTCCCGTAACACACTCTTTATGGCCAGTATGACTGCAATTGCTCCGCTGGCAGCTGTATACAAAGTTTTAAATACAATATATCCCCAGTTAGAAAAACCGTCTGGTAGTATCATCAGAACTAATGCATCAAGTACTCCGCCAAAGACAATCATGCTAAGGAGCATAATCAGTAGTGCCTTTAATCCGGAATTAAGCGGTTTCTTATTCTCTTTTGTCTTATCTTCCACCGCTATTTTACCCTTCTTAATGTCTCCCCTTGTTCCTCCGATAACCAGCCAGCTGGTCAGAAATGTGATGATTCCAATGGTAATCAATATATCAATACTAGCATCAATGGCAGGTATTCTGACTGGTTTGAGATGAGTGAAAAGAACCAGCAATCCATTAATCACACCATTGACCATGGCGGAAAACACTGCATTGTCTTTGATGTACTGCCTGATACTTTTCCCTGTCAGCTGTTTTTCTGAATAATGGGATAACTGAGTTGAGTCACTGTTGATCTCTACTTTAATAATTGTCACAACTCTGTCAGGAGCGGTATTTTGCACTGTAATATCCAGTTCATCACCTGACAGATTGAATGTAAGCGAATCTCCCTGCAAGAGGGATACATTCAGTACATGACCGGGAAATCCTGAAATCGTGAGTCTGCCATCCACCGGCCAGTCATGGACATGAAGATAAATCATGTTATCTTTTCTGGTTGCTGTCCCCCATTCAAGATCACAAAGTGGTGTATAGGTGGTACCGTAAATGGCTTCATGATTGGCGTTCATCCACTCTCCGATACTTTCCAGTCTTTCTTTGACTTCCACCGGGAATCCACCTTTATCAGTGGGGCCTACATTTAAAAGGTAGTTTCCGCCATGCCCTGAAATGACAGACAGATTCTTGATCAGGTTATCTGATGACTTCCAGTTGGTTTCATTGGGATTATAGGCCCATGTCGACCCGATAGTCATACACGTTTCCCATGGTTGAAAACGATCTGGTGATGGATAAGCTTCCTGTAACACCTGAGTTAGTTCTAATGTTCCTTCTGCATACTTGTGCATCTGATTTCTGATCCATCCTCTGATAAGAGGAATCTTGAACATTGTAATGACCGCTCTGAAGAATTTTTCACTGTCAATCCCATCACTTGACGGTGGCAGATTGGTTTTCGCAGGTGTCCCGTTCTTAGGTATGAACTGCTCGGGTGTGACAAAATCATAATCATCACCAAGACGATCATTAATCAATGTACCCGGACTTAATTCATGAATAAGGTCATGGAATCTTTTTGTATCATATTTAGCATGATTACACAGTCCGTCAAACCAGATGACACTGACATCACCATAATCAGTCAACAGTTTTCTAATATGGCTTTCCATATAGTCAAGGTACTCAGCCCATTCTTTTCTTTTCGGTTCTCCCAGCCAGTTCTTAGTGGATGGTTTCTTTGTATCACGATAACCGGGATGGTTCATATCAGGTGGTGAGTAATAGAAACCGATTCTCATACCCGCTTTATGACAGGCGTCTGCCAGTTCTTTGCATACATCTCTTTTAAAAGGAGTGTTTGTTATTTTATAGCTTGTCCCGGGGGCATCAAACATGCAGAACCCATCATGATGCTTGGAAGTGATGATGATATATTTCATTCCCGCTTCCTTTGCTGTACGCACCCAATCCTCTGCATTGAAATTCACCGGATTAAATCGTTCAGGTAATTTCACATATTCTTTTTCAGTTACAAGAGATGGTGTGTCAAACATTGCTTCTGAAAGTCTTGGAGCCATGATAGGCCATGAAGCCTCCGCACCGGCCACCGTATAAGCTCCCCAGTGAATGAACATACCAAACCTGGCGTCAAGGTACCACTGTAATCGTGAACTGCTGTCCTTAGTCGCTGACTGTGTCATCATAAACCTCCTGTATTTGTCATTTACTGATACTATAACGGTATCATATTTCTGTGATGAAATCCATGATTATTTCTTACCTCGTTCACTGTGGTCTCTTTCGATTTCTTCTTTCCAGTTATCATTGATTGCTTTTTTCATTCTGAAATTGCTAACTGTTTGACTCACTGCCTCATAATTCAATTTAGTCCCTGCCTGATCAGCACAGTAATTGACTGCCCGGTTGGAATCAATACCAAATCTGCCTGCGGTCTCGATGGCATCGATGTTGGCACCAAGGAAAAGAAACTCCCAGTGGTAGACCTCTTTCTGGTGGATAATCATCTTTTTAATTCTGTCATAGGAATACTCATGGCTTGCGTTTTCCATTCCATCAGTGGTGATGACAAACAGCACTTTATCTGCACGGTATTGCTCTTTTGTATGTTTCTGTCCGTTTCCTACTTTATCAATGGTTTTACCGACGGCATCTAAAAGTGCTGTGCTTCCTCTGACGAAATAGTCTTCCTCAGTAATCGGTGCCAGTTCTTTAAGATCGATACGGTCATGTAATACTTCAAAGTAATCATCAAAAAGAACAGTGGTGACTTTCACCTCTCCCGCTTCTTTCTTCTGTTTTTCAAGCATCCCGTTATATCCGCCGATGGTATCGCTTTCCAGTCCTGCCATGGATCCGCTCCGATCGAGTATGAAGACCAGTTCTGTTAGATTTGTTTTCATGATTTGTTCCTCCTCATTTTTTATGAGATAAGAATATCATCAGAAACAAATCTTCAGGTCGCCTTCAAAGCGACATTTATGCACCGATTAATGGTTGTTCAAAATGAAATAACGTGGCATTGATTTCAAATATGTCATATAATCCTTCATTGATGAAATACTCGATAATGACATCGAAAAGAAGACTGCGTGATAATGCATATCCTGCTTTTAAAAGAAGATCTCCTGTTTCGTCTATATTCAGCTCCAGAGCGATGGCAAAGGCAACAGCCGTCACTTTGCTAGGCTTATAGTCTCTATTGCTTCTTATCTTGGAAAACAGCTTACGGTCGATATTAGCCTTCTTGTAAGTGGTGACGTCATTCAGGTCTTTTTCGTCAATGACTCTTAATAGCATTTCGGAAAATGATTCATCAAGATCTGAAATGACATTCCCGAGTTCTTTTTTTGATCTGGCCGGTTTTGCAGAGACTTCCATTGATAATTTAAAGTTCCTATCCTGATCAAGTGCCTCTATCTCCTCATACCTTAAATCTTCAATCTGATTAAACCTTCCGGATGGTCTCAATAATTTCATTTCATCGACATAGTGTTCATCAATAAATCTGCTGACAGAGGAAACCAGTTTCTCACTTAACACAAATGAAGTCTTGTCATAGACAACCAGATAAACCATCATGTCACTGGTCTTCAGAAATTCACTGATGGTTGAAACAGCAATTTGAAGTGCAGACTCTTTCGGATATCCATAAATTCCTGACGAAATCAATGGAAATGCAATAGAGTGCAGCTTATGGTTTAACGCAAGTTTCAATGAGTTCCTATAACAAGAAGAAAGCAGCTCATCTTCCTGATGATCTCCGCCTTTCCATACCGGTCCTGCAGTATGAATAATATATTTAGAAGGAAGAAGATATCCCTTAGTCATGACAGCCTGACCGACATCACAATGTCCAATGCTGTCACATTCTTTTTGCAGATTGACAGCTCCAGCCACTGTAAAAATGGCACCGCATACTCCTCCACCCATTTTTAATGATGGATTAGCAGCATTGACTATGGCATCCGCTTTCATTTTTGTGATATCGTTCCTGATGATTTCAAAAGGCATTTGTTACTCCTGACTTATTTGATTTAATCCAATCTTATTATATTACATTTTCTCATATCATTCAGTAATCATTATTACCACTGTAATTGCCATTAAAAAAGGCAGGGTTTGCAACCCTGCCTTGCCTGATAATTGACAAGTTATTTTGTAGCCAGGAAATTATCCCAGTAAATATCATAGGTAGTCCCTGGTAAATAATTATGTCCTTGTAATATAACATTACCGAATTGAATGCTATCTAAGTTATCAATGGCTTGAGTCACACCGTTTACTGTATAAATGACTTCATCTGCTGTTAATTCCATTGTTAATGTATACCAGCTATCATAGCTAATGGTGACTCCAAGATCAATCCATAGCCCATTATCATAAACTCTGAATCTGGGATTACTTGAGTCACTGGTAAATTCGATGATTGGGTACAAAGATATCGTATCTGCAGCGTCAAATGCAGTTGCCCAGAATCCTGCCATTCGACTATTTGTGGTTTCCCATGCTGCTGGGATATAAAGGTCTATGCTCATTTTGGTTGTCGTTTCTATGTCATATTTACGCCCCTGGGTCCCATAGAAACCATCAGTAGCATCTGCCTCATCGATAGAATGTTTGAGGCGATAATCTCCATCAAACATTTCACTGGCAAATCCTGCTGGATTGCGTCTGTCTGTATACCAGCTGCCAGCTACCTGTGTGTCAGATAAAATAATTGTCCCTTCATCAAATGCCATAGAAGCAACTATCTCTGGAATGACAGGTCCAGGAATTCCCTCATTCGGAATCGTCATCGACCAGTCGCCTTGATTACCGTCATTTACAGGTGTTCCTTCTCCCCATACAGTTTCACAATTATCAAAGTTAATATAGTAATGAGTAACATCCTCCCATAAAGGAACTTCCCAGCTGTATTCAATAAAGAATATGACACCTGCAGGATTGTTGCTGTAGGTTCCCCCATTCATCTGCTCATTCACTGTTGCAATATTCACTGTATTAAGTCCGTTAGTCAGAGTAAATGGATTTTCAACTGCAATCATGCTTTTCCAAGCACTTGACGGAACAACTGAATCTACAAAGAAAGCAGCTCCTGTTATAGTATCGCTTGGTCTTAAAGTTGCATAGACTTCCAAAAGCAGTGCTTCTGGTTCAGTCGCCACTTCTGTTTCAGGAGTTAATGCTGCATAGGCGGTTGGATTGAATCCGGCATAGCTTATAATATCATCACCAGTTTTTGCAATATAACCATTGTCAGCAACGATATATAGAGATGCATTGATATTATCAGCATCATCCGGTACTGCTACAGGAACATCAACTTTGAAAACATCACCATAGACTGTCCAGTAGTTACTGGTTGGACTGGGAACAGCTCCATCTGTTCTGGTTGAATATTCATGACTCCAAATGAAATCAGCACCGCTTGCCAGCACTTTCGCAGCAAAATCAGGGCTTTTATTGAATTCAGTTTCCCAGACACTTGTGTAATTCGGATCATCAGGTTCATTAGGATATCCGAATGGTTCTCTGACAAGTGTTGCACCGGGAGTTGACTCTCCACTTGCAATATATCCCTCGATTAGTGTGGTTCCGGTCATTTCGTTTATTACTTCTTCTGTAATATTCGCTTCGCAGACTACCGCATGAGCAGCAAAATCAGTGACTTCAGCTCCGCTATTGTATAAGAAGCTGTACTCTCTTATACCTCCAATAACCACACCGGTCATTTCATCAATAGTTGGTAAATCAAAGTATACCTTTTCAGTGAATTTACCTGGAATAAGTCCGCCACTGCTGTAAATATAATTTTCATCACCTTCATTGATCGCTTCAAAGTGAATTTCCTTCAAATACCAACCAGGTTCTGTTATCAAGTATCTTACCTCATAAGAGTTTTCCTCTATGCTTGCATTGATAAACAAATCCCCAACATCCAAATCTTGACAGGCAATCAGGTCAGTTACAAAATTAGTAGCAGGAGTAACTGAAACTTCTACACTGTCTAGTACTCTTGGATCTGGAGCAGGTGCTTTCTTTGCATACACAGGCATCGCTAATAATGCAAATATCAATATGAATGATACTATTATTAAACTTCTTTTCTTCATTTTTTCCTCCAAACAATATACATATAATCCCTAATTCATTTGGCAGCCTGACTATCCTTATAGGACTCATGGCTTTGCGTCCCTGTTTTACAGCAGGTTTGCTTTTAAGCTCCATTATCATAAGTAAAAATATATATAATCAGTTACCACCTTCGAAATTATGAGCAACTGGAAAAGCTATGAAAAATTATCTTCGCAATAAAAAAACTGCTTCAATATGTGTAGCAGCCGAACTATCCAAAATGGACTCCTAGCTTTGCGTCCCTGTTTTACAGCAGGTTTGCCTTTAATACCAGTCTTTATTCAATTAAGTAACACGAATTTCCCCTTAGTTGCGATGCTATATTATTAACTAAAATTTATTATGAATACCCTTTAACAACTGTATTCTGACATAGCAGAAACAGCTATGATGTAAATAGTGATTAAGATGGTTTTAATAATATCCCTTTTTCATTTGTGGAATTAAATTATATAATACTCTATAAAAAAAATCAATTAAATCTGATATATTACATAGTCAAAATAATTTTGAAAAAGAGATCCCATCAGTCAGCCGGGTGACAACATTCATAGATGCTTCTTCTATAAATTCATTTATTCTTTCATACGAAATATATGCTGCTGTTTCAGTCACCTTTTTCCCTTCAGCATATTTTCTGATTACCCAGTCTCTGCTGGCTGCTAATTCTTCTTCAGTCAGATAGTCCCTTATTTCATAAGGCTCCATTTCCTGCAGCATTGTAAAAAGCTGATCAAGGTTTTTGAATTGAAGTGCAGTTTTTCTGTCATTGATATCATTATCATTCATGAAAAGGTTGAAGAATATCCGGTCATGCTGTGCGATGCCGATTGCTGCCATCTTGTCGGCAAACTCTTCTCTGATGGTAAGATTGAAAATCTCATCTGTGAGCACATGGACGATATATCCTCTGTACAAATCAAAGTCTGCATTGCTGCTTACAATATAATCTGTGATGAACTGCTGAACCCGTTCATGGAAAAGAAGCTGATTTTCTTTTTTAATGAATTGATCTCCTGAAATCCCTGTTGTAAAATGAGTTCTTTTCTTGAATTCTCTAATATAATTTTCTCTGGCATGAATCGCATCCGGTGCAATGGATCCAGCATAAAAAAGCAGTTCATTCCTGATTGTTCCTTCAGGTAGTCTTTCAATGATTCTTTTCGCTACAGCCAGGTGAGTAATTGTTGCTGCCATTTTCCCTCCATCAATTGCTGATATATAATCAGGTTGTTAACCCGCATTCCTTAAATATTGCCCATGGGTTTTTTGCAGTATCAAAACTGATACACAAATCTGTTTGTTCTACTTCTATATCAATATCATCTCTTAAAGTCACAAGTTTCCTGTTTTTCTCAAGTATCTCTTTATGAGCAAGTAACTTTTCATATAGTTTCTCCTCTAACTCTGTGCGACCTGTCATGATCTCATCCAGTGTTCCATGACTTAATATCTTGACAGCCGTCTTTGGTCCAATGGATGGGATCCCCTTAATATTATCTGCACTGTCACCAATTAGTGTCTTGTAATCAATCACCTGAGATGGTGTAATGCCAAAACGGTTCATCAGTTCTTCTTCATTATATAAAATACTGTGCTTCCCTCTAGGACTGTATAAAGTCACTTGTTGATCTATCAGCTGCAGAAAGTCTCTGTCTGTGGAAACAATGGTAATCTCACAGGTGTTTTTAAAATGTCTGCATAATGAGGCAATATAGTCATCGGCTTCATACTCTTTTGCCTCTTTATATATAGCTCCTATATGAGTCAGTACTTTGTATATATACTCCAGTTGAACAAACGGGTTTTCTTCATCTGGAACATCCGCATAATTAATTCGGTTCTGCTTATAGTCACCATCCAGTGAAAGATTATTGGTGATGCTAGTTTCACTGTCAAAAACAATCATCAGATACTCAAAGCCGTACTCTTTAACCATTTTATTCATACTGCTGATAAAGCCAAGAACGCCTCTGACATCTTTCCCCTCTTTATTTAAAATAGGGCTCGGGATTCCATAATACATTCTAAAAAGAAGATTGTGACCATCTATGATCATGAGTTTTTTCATCGTAACAGCTCCTTACTTACTCTTTTTGGTTTCTATGAATCAGTAATATATATTATAGTGTCTTTCAAGGTTCATGTCATGTGTTAATATAATTTACCTCACTTCACTTTTCTATGATACAATGAGCATGATGAAAAAATTTAGGGGGTCTATAATG
>JAFGUQ010000134.1 GCA_016938455.1 Clostridia bacterium | reverse complement strand
GTTCAGAAGAAGCTGACCGGTGAAACATGGGATTTCTGGGATGAAGATGAATCCAAGGAATTCAAATCACTGAGAAAGGATGCGTGTGCTAAATTAACCGGTGATGTTGCATCCTTCGTTGTGAAGAAGATACTTAATGTATAATTGATTAGTTAAAATACATTTAGAAGAGGACTTAAGCCAAAGTCTCTTTGTTTAAATCAAATCAATCATTGAAGTGATCGCTTTTTTATATTGACGATTAACAGATTGATGCTTACTAAGAATAATTGGAGGATTTATGTTCAAGACAAAGAAAGAGTTTTTGTTCGTTTATATGAAAATGAACGGCTATGACCATGAAACAATGGTGCGTGAACTTGAGATAACTCAAGAAGAATATAACAGATTTGAGATACAATTTGAAAGCAATATGAAAAGTATTGAAGCTGAGAATGAAGCATCAAAAGGAATCGGCTTCCGCTTTCAAAAACTTACAAGTTATCTATATAAAGTTGTATCTGACCAACAAAATGGAGTTAAATGCCCACCTCCGTATAAGACAATTGAAGGTGATCTAATAGAACTACCGGATATAAAAGAATTCACACCGGTAGCGGACAGCTTTTCCCAGTTAAATCAGTCCAGAAAAAGTAGAAGAGAATATTCTGATGAGCCACTCACGCTGAAGGAGATTTCCTATCTGTTATGGCATACTCAATCTGTAAAAAAAGAACTCAAGAATGAAAGGGTTCATATAGGTTTCAGATTTGTTCCCTCTGCAGGTTGCCGGCATCCCTTTGAAACATATTTACAGATAAACAGAGTTGAAGGACTTCAATCAGGTCTCTACTTCTATCAGTCGGATAAACATGCTTTGATATTACTCAACAATTCATCCGAAACTAAACAGTTCTGTACAGACACATGTGCAGGACAGGGCATAGCTGATACAGCTGCTGTTGTTTTTATGTGGACTGCCATACCGTATCGAACTACCTGGCGTTACTGCCAGCGTGGTTTCAGATATATTTATCTT
>JAFGUQ010000133.1 GCA_016938455.1 Clostridia bacterium | reverse complement strand
TATCAAAAGAATATATGAAAAAAACAGGGATAAGTTTGCTCTGGCAGAAAAGTACGGCGTATTGACACGAGCCACTATTGGACAAGGGCTGGCAACACCGATGTTTTTCATGGGAGCACAGAATCTGGTATATTATTCCGTCGATTATGAGCAGGCTTTTAAGGAACTTGCAGTCATTGAAAAAGAAGTTGTATTTAAAAGAATTAGCATTGCAAAAGATTATGGGGTTGACCTGCTGAAACGTTTTGGAGGGTATGAAATGACTAATTTCTTTACCCCTGAACAGTTTGACAAATTCGTTTTACCCTATTTGGCGGAGACGATCACTGAAACGAAAAAATATGATCTGCCGATTTATTACAGAGTAGTAACAGGAATGAAACCACTGCTTGATAAGATTGCAGATGTCGGGTTTGACATGGTAGAAGGGTTTGAGCCGGAGTTATCAGATTGTTCTAACCGCGATATCCATGATGCTTTTTACAGGAAAACCTGCCTCTGGACAGGTGTCAGCTCACCGGTCTGTCTGGGGCATACCGATGACAAAAAAGTGAGGGCAGCGGTAAAAGAGTGCATGACACTTTTCAATGACACCCCGTTTATTCTCGGGGTGACGAACAGTATAAGAAATCACTGGTCTTTTGAGAACACAAAAGCTATGATGGATGAATACAGAAAACTTTCAGAAGGTAAGTAACATGATGAACTATTTCAACGACAGAGAATTTAAAGATCTGACCCAGAAGTACAGCGGTTCCCATTGCATCAGGCAGGTTGACCTTACATTCAAGAACAGCAGGTTTTTTGAAAACATGAGAAAAGGTATTGAGAATGACAGGCGAGGAGAAGTTGTTTTCTGTGTTTTCATGAATAATAAGGTCATCGCCATCAGAAGCAAGGAGTATCCTGAAGGAGTATTCAGGATTCCTACAGGAGGAATCAGATACGGTGAAGACATTGAAAAGGCTGTCTTAAGAGAAGTAAAAGAAGAACTCGGGATCAAAACTGTCATCAGGTCATTTGAAGGAGTCTTAAAAATGAAAATATCCCATCTCAGGAAAAGTGTCTTGTTCTATTCCTATCTTTTCTTTCTTGATTATGTGGAAGGGAACTTACTTGAAGATGCTACAGAAGACGAAGTAAGCGAAGTCAGATTGGTCAGTTTACAGGAATTGTATGGCGTTTCGAACTTTCTTTTGACGTTGCAGTCGTTCTGGGAAGACTGGGGAAGGTTCAGACATGAATCAACTTCCTTCACCTATGAGATGATTGAAAAACACTCCCTTATATAAGGTATATGAAAAACTTTTCACAATACATGAATATCAGGTTAGAAATTAACAAGAAATAGTTGTTTTTTTAGGTTTATTTATAATATCAAATATGTTACAATATTTTGTAGCTATTTAATGCGCTTATCTTTTTGTGCGTAAGCGTCTAACATAGAAATAATATTAAAGGAGATTTACTATGAGCAAGGTTATGAAAACCATGGATGGAAACCAGGCAGCAGCACATGTAGCATATGCATTTACAGATGTTGCCGCTATCTATCCAATCACACCTTCATCACCAATGGCTGAAAATGTTGACGAGTGGGCCGCCTACGGTCAGAAGAATATTTTCGGACAAGAAGTTAAAGTGGTAGAAATGCAATCAGAAGCAGGAGCTGCCGGAACATTACACGGTTCTTTACAGGCAGGTGCCTTAACAACTACTTTTACAGCATCACAGGGATTATTATTAATGATTCCTAATATGTATAAAATTTCAGGAGAATTATTACCGGGAGTATTTCATGTCAGTGCACGTGCATTAGCAGGTCATGCCTTATCCATTTTCGGAGATCATTCAGATGTCATGGCTGCAAGACAGACAGGTTTTGCCATGCTGGCAGCCGGCGGTGTTCAGGAAGTCATGGATTTAGCAGCTGTGGCACACTTGAGTGCGATTAAAGGTAGAGTACCGTTCATGCATTTCTTCGACGGATTCAGAACTTCTCATGAACTTCAGAAGATTGAAGTCATGGATTATGAAGATTTGAAGAAACTGGTTGATTTTGATGCTGTGAAGAAGTTCAGACAAAATGCATTAAATCCAGAGCATCCAGTACTAAGAGGAACAGCTCAGAATCCTGATATATTCTTCCAGGCGAAAGAAGCCTCCAATAAATTCTATAATGCTATTCCTGAAATAGTAGAAAGCTACATGAAGGACATTTCTAAAATAACAGGAAGAAACTATAATCTGTTTGACTATCATGGTGCAGCTGATGCCACAAATGTCATCATTGCCATGGGATCGGCAACAGATGCCATTGAAGAAGTCGTTGATTACCTGATTGAAAAAGGTGAAAAAGTAGGATTGCTGAAAGTCAGACTGTACAGACCTTTCTCAGTCAAACATTTCTTGAAAGCACTTCCAAAAACAGTTGAGAAGATTTCAGTTCTTGACAGAACAAAAGAGCCAGGCGCGATTGGCGAACCTCTGTATGTTGATATCTGCTCTGCTTTTGCAGGAGACAAGAATGCGCCTGTCATCGTTGGTGGAAGATATGGACTTGGATCCAAAGACACCACTCCGGATCAGATTATCGCAGTATTCAATAACCTGAAAAGCGCTGCTCCTAAAAATGGTTTCACCATCGGAATCAATGATGATGTGACTATGTTATCATTACCAGCCGGGAAACCGCTTGATACAACACCAAAAGGAACAGTCAGCTGTAAATTCTGGGGTCTTGGCGGAGACGGTACTGTCGGAGCTAACAAAAACTCTATTAAAATCATCGGAGACCATACCAATAAATATGCTCAGGCCTATTTTGCTTATGACTCCAAAAAATCCGGTGGCGTCACTGTTTCTCATTTACGTTTCGGTAACAAACCGATTAAATCTACCTATTTGATCAGCACTGCTGATTTTGTAGCCTGCCATCAGCAGTCCTATTTAGGAAAATATGACATGGTTTCTGATATTAAACCAGGAGGTGCTTTCTTATTGAACACCACATGGTCAGAAGAAGAATTAGAAACAAATATTCCTAATGATGTAAAAGCATATATAGCCAATAACGATATTGATTTTTATACAATCAACGGAATCAAGATTGGTGAAGAAGTCGGATTGGGTCAAAGAATCAATATGGTTCTGATGAGCGCTTTCTTTAAACTGGCTAAAATCATACCAATGGAAGAAGCCATTGATTACATGAAACAGGCGAACAAGAAATCATACGGAAGTAAAGGCGATAAGATTGTCAACATGAATAATGAAGCGGTTGACAGAGGTGTTGCATCACTGGTTAAAGTCAGTGTACCGGATTCATGGAAAACACTGAAAGCAGAAAAGCAGACAGCGGTTAAAGGAACAGATTTCTACAGAGATGTTGCCAATGTCATGAATATGCAAAAAGGAGATACACTTCCAGTCAGTGCTTTTAACGGCATTGAAGACGGTACTTTCCCACAGGCTCTGACACAATATGAAAAACGTGGCGTTGCGGTTAATGTTCCGGAGTGGATCATGGACAACTGTATTCAGTGTAACCAATGTGCTTATGTGTGCCCGCATGCTGTTATCAGACCTTTCCTTCTTGATGAAAAAGACAGAGCAGCAGCACCTGAAGAGTTTGCAAGTAAGAAAGCACTCGGAAAAGGGTTGGAAGAACTGTCGTTCAGAATTCAGGTTTCAGTTCTTGACTGTATGGGATGCGGAAGCTGTGCTGATGTATGTCCTGCAAAGGAAAAAGCGCTGGTTATGCAGCCAATCGGCACCCAATTTGATCAGGCTAAAAACTGGGAGTTTGCAGAAACTATCATGGACAAACCTACTACACTGAATAAATATTCTGTCAAAGGAAGTCAGTTTGAAAAACCATATATTGAATTTACAGGAGCATGTGCAGGTTGTGGAGAAACACCATATATGAAACTGGTCACACAGTTATTCGGTGACAGAATGATGATTGCCAATGCCACTGGCTGCTCTTCTATCTGGGGAGGTTCTGCTCCGTCAACACCATTTGCCATTGACAGAAACGGTCGCGGACCGGCATGGGCAAACTCACTGTTTGAAGATAATGCGGAATATGGTCTTGGAATGTTCCTTGGTGTTGAACAGATGAGAAACAGAGTACAGGATTTATGTCAGGCACTGGTTGACAGCAATGATACCTGTGACGGACTCAAAGAAGCGGCACAAACATGGATTGACAACAAGAATGAAGGTGAAGGCACCAGACAGATTAAAGATGCATTAGTTGCTCAGCTACAAGGATGTACTGCCGACTGCTGCAATACAGCAGAAGTTAAAGCAATCATCAGTGAACTGCTTGAAAAACAGGACTATATGATTAAGAGATCACAATGGATTGTCGGTGGAGACGGATGGGCTTATGATATCGGCTACGGCGGATTAGACCATGTATTAGCTTCTGGTGAAGATGTCAATGTTCTTGTGTTTGATACAGAAGTCTATTCCAATACTGGCGGACAGGCTTCAAAAGCCACACCTACAGGAGCAGTAGCTAAGTTTGCAGCTTCTGGTAAAGCAATCAAGAAGAAAGATCTGGGCTTGATGGCTATGTCTTATGGTTATGTCTATGTGGCACAATGTTCGATGGGAGCCAATCAGGCACAGTTCATCAAAGCAGTGAAAGAAGCAGAAAGCTATAAAGGACCATCACTGATTATCTGTTATGCACCATGTATCAATCATGGTATCAGAAAAGGAATGGTTCAGTCTCAGCTTGAAGAAAAACTGGCAGTGCAAACAGGTTACTGGAACATGTACAGATTCAATCCTGATAATGAAGGAAACAAATTTGAACTTGACCAGAAAGCACCTGAAGGAGATTTCCAGGAATTCCTGATGGGAGAGACAAGATATTCATCACTGACAAGAACTTTCCCGGACAGAGCAAAGGAACTGTTCCAGAAAACAGAACAGAATGCCAAAGAAAGATACGAGAAGTACAAGAAATTGTCAGAATAACAAAAACAAATGAAACGGGTCGTGATGCGGCCCGTTTTTTTGTGTGCCCAGCATGGGCATAGTCTAACAGGTGAAAGTCCTGAGCACACCGGTAGCAGGAAGTGCATAGCCAAAGGCAAGG
>JAFGUQ010000132.1 GCA_016938455.1 Clostridia bacterium | reverse complement strand
CCTTGCCTTTGGCTATGCACTTCCTGCTACCGGTGTGCTCAGGACTTTCACCTGTTAGACTATGCCCATGCTGGGCACACAGAAAAGCCCTCATTATCGAGGGCTTCAGTCTATACAAGTTCCAAAATTGCCATTTCAGCTGCGTCCCCTCTTCTGGGTCCTAATTTGTAAATCCTGGTATAGCCACCTTTTCTTTCCTTATATTTCGGGGCTATTTCATCAAATAACTTATTAACGACTGAATCATCGTTCTTGTTAATCCACTTCATCGCATTTCTTCTTGCCTTTAAACGTGAAGGGCTATCAACAGCTACCATTTCAGTAGTTTCAACTCTTTCAACTACCTCATATTTGTTACCATTTTTGCTTTCTTTTGATACAGTAACCTTTTTCCCTTTATCATCAGTCTTAGCTTTAGATACTTTTACTTGTTTTGAAGTGATGTTGTCGCACTCTTTCACTGCTGTTGTAATTAATTTTTCTGCTATGCTTTTCACTTCTTTTGCTCTTGTCTCAGTTGTCTCTATTTTCCCATTCTGAAGAAGAGCGGTAACAAGGTTTTTCAATATTGCTATTCTCTGATCTGTAGGTCGCCCTAACTTTCTATGTGACGCCATTTCAATTACCTCCTTCTAAACTACTCTTCAGATGCTCTGAATGAAAGTCCCATTACGGTTAATTTATTAATAACTTCGTCAAGAGATTTCTTTCCTAAGTTTCTGACTTTCATCATTTCCTCTGGTGTCTTATTTGTAAGATCTTCAACAGTATTAATGCCTGCTCTTTTTAAACAGTTATATGATCTAACTGTTAAATCCAATTCTTCTATTGTTGTTTCAAGAATCTTTTCTTTTTCATCATCTTCTTTTTCAATCATAATGTCTGTGTTCTGTGCTCTTTCTGAAAGTTCGATGAATAAGTTAAGATGTTCGCTCATGATTTTTGCTGATAAACTCACTGCTTCAACCGGAGTAATGCTTTTATCTGTATATACTTCCAAAACCAGTCTGTCAAAGTCTGTGACTTGTCCTACACGGGTGTCTTCCACTTTATATACCACTCTTTTAACAGGAGTATAGATAGAGTCAATCGGAATAACTCCAATCGGCATATCTTCTTTTTTGTTTTTCTCAGCTGAATCATAACCTCTGCCTTTTGACACTGTTATTTCCATATAAAAACTTGAGTTTTCTTCAACGGTTGCTATATGTAATTCAGGATTCAAAATAATAACATCGGCATCTGTCTGGATATCACCAGCAGTGACATTCCCTCCGTTTTCAATGTTGATAAACACTGTCTTATCTTCATTGGAAAATGACTGCATACGTAAACCCTTAATATTGAGAATGATTTCAGTGACATCTTCCTTAACTCCTGGAATGGTTGAAAATTCGTGTAAAACTCCTTCAATTTTCAGAGCAGTTGCTGCTGCACCTGGTAAAGAAGACAATAGTATCCTTCTTAATGAATTTCCTAAAGTGATACCATAACCTCTTTCTAAAGGCTCTACAACAAATTTACCATATGAATTATCTTCACTGACTTCTATACATTCAATTCTTGGTTTTTCTATTTCTATCAATTCTCATACCCTCCTTTGTGAAAGTTATAATATCCTATTATTTGGAGTATAATTCTACAATCAGATGTTCTTCCAGTTCGATTCCTACATCTGCTCTTTCACATACACCAATCACTTTTCCTTCTAATTTTTCTTTATCAAATTCAAGGAATCCGGGTATGTTTTTACTTGCAGCCAATTCTGCCAGTTCCCTAAACTTAGCGGTGTTTTTGCTGTTCTCTTTTATTGAAATCACATCATCAGTCTTCAATAAGTAAGAAGGAATATCCACTTTCGATCCGTTTACAAGAAAATGTCCATGTCTGACTAATTGTCTTGCTTCTGGTCTTGAGTTAGCAAGTCCAAGTCTGCTGACGACATTATCAAGTCTGCTTTCAAGAATCTGCAGTAATATTTCACCGGTGATGCCTTTTTTACGATTAGCTATCTCAAAATATTTTGCAAACTGTGATTCCAAAACGCCATAATATCTTCTTGCTTTTTGTTTTTCACGAAGCTGAACACCATATTCACTCATCTTATTTCTTCTCTGACCATGCTGACCTGGTGAGTATGGTCTTCTAACCATTGCACATTTATCTGTATAGCATCTGTCACCTTTTAAAAATAATTTAACGCCTTCACGTCTGCATTGTCTGCAAACAGCGTCTGTATATCTAGCCATTTATATTTTGCACCTCCGTTACACTCTTCTACGTTTAGGCGGTCTGCAGCCGTTATGCGGTATCGGTGTTACATCTTTGATCAATGTCACATCTAACCCTGCTGTTTGCAAAGCTCTGATTGCAGCTTCTCTACCTGTTCCTGGACCCTTCACATATACTTCAACAGTTTTGAGTCCATGTTCCATAGCCGCTTTTGCTGCAGTTTCTGCTGCCATCTGTGCTGCATAAGGAGTGTTTTTCCTTGAACCTCTAAAACCTAATCCACCAGCACTTGACCATGATAAAGTGTTACCTTTGATATCCGTCAGAGTGACCAGGGTATTATTGAAGCTTGAACGAATATGTGCTTGGCCATGTTCTATATTCTTTTTTTCTTTTCTTTTTCTAGTCTTCTTTACTTTTGGTGCCATAATCCGTTAAACCTCCTTATTTCTTTTTCCCGCCTGTTGCTTTTTTAGGACCTTTTCTTGTTCTTGAATTGTTCTTAGTATTCTGGCCTCTAACTGGCAGACCCATTCTGTGTCTTCTGCCTCTATAGCTGCCTATTTCTATCAATCTTTTGATATTCATAGAAACTTCTCTTCTAAGATCACCTTCAACCACAAGTTGTTTTTCAATAATGTCTCTTAACTTTGCAACTTCATTTTCTGTAAGGTCCTTAATCCTGGTATCAGGATTAATTCCCGTTTCTTCTAATATCTTCTGAGAAGTTGATAAACCGATTCCATATATATATGTAATTCCAACTTCAACTCTTTTTTCTCTGGGTAAGTCTACCCCGGCGATACGAGCCATTTACTCTTTGCACCTCCATAATCCTTAATTTTTATCTAACCATTTATATAATCACCACTTAGAAATAGAATATACTATTCAGCCGCTCTATAGGTGAGTAAATCTAATTGGTTTATCCTTGCCTCTGTTTGTGTCTAGGATTTTCACAAATAATCATTACTTTACCTTTTCTCTTGATAACTTTGCACTTTTCACAAACTTTTTTTACTGATGGTTTAACTTTCATTTGTTATTCCTCCTTTATTTTCCTCTCCATGTTATTCTACCTTTTGTTAAATCGTAAGGTGACATTTCAATTTTTACTTTGTCGCCTGGTAAAATCCTTATATAGTGCATCCTCAGCTTTCCTGATATATGTGCAAGGATGACATGCTTATTGGTCAACTCTACTTTGAATAATGCATTGGGCAGAGATTCCATGACGACTCCCTCAACCTCAATTATATCTTTGGCCAAAGTGACTACCTCCCTTTTGACTCATACTACTTCATCCAGCTTTCTGATTTCCTTGAAAATTTCAGCATTCTGAAGAGGTTTCCCTTGTTCAAGCTTAATAGCAAGCTTTTCGATAACCCTACCGGTTATTATAACATGTTTAAGCTTTTTTTTCTTTGGATTTTCAATCTTTCTCAAATTTCCATCCGAAATATATATATAATTTTCATCAACTTCCTTTGCAAGCGTGATAAATTTTCTGCCTTTATCTCTTCCTGCATTGGAAATGACAACACTACCGGGAACTAAACTCAATTTCCTTCTCCCTTTATACTCTAAATCACCTTCAGTACTTCAACATAAACCTGATTCGGAGTCTGTTCACCATTGATATTGATTAATCTTTTACTTCTTTCATAAAATTCTTCCAATGGCTTTGTAGCATTATTATATGCAATTAATCTTTCCTTCACTGTTTCAGGTTGATCATCATTTCTGATATACAGATCTTTCTGACATACATTGCATTTGCCTTCCACTTCCGGCGGATTACTGTCAATATGATAGATATGACCATTTGGACACATTCTTCTCCCTGACAGTCTTTTGATGACTACATCATCATCAACGGCAATATTTAGCACATAGTCAATTATTCTCTGTTGTTTCCCAAGCATTTCATCCAGCATTTCCGCCTGATATATAGTTCTTGGAAATCCGTCAAGAATAAATCCGTTTTTACAATCTTCCTGTTTAATCCTGTCTTCCACAATATTGCATGTCAGTTGATCAGGAACCAGTAAACCTTTTTCAATGTACAATTTCACCTCTTTACCGAGTGGTGTGTCATTCTTGATATTGTATCTGAAAATGTCACCAGTTGATATATGAGGTATGCTATATTTTTCCGCAAGCATTACTGCCTGAGTTCCTTTTCCGCTTCCCGGAGCTCCCAATAATATAATAATCAAAACCACAGTCCTCCTATACTACTATTAGTCTAAGAATCCTTTATAATGTCTCATTAACATTTGTGATTCAATCTGTTTAATGGTATCCAGTGCAACCCCTACAATAATCAGTAATGCTGTTCCGCCGAACCATACTTCAAGACCAAAAATAGTTTTCAGCAATGAAGGGAAAATCGCAATCAATGCGAGGAATACCGCTCCAAACCAGGTTACTCTGTTCAGTACATTACTGATGTAGACTGAAGTTGGCTTTCCAGGTCTGACACCTGGTATGAATCCACCATTCTTCTTAAGGTTGTTCGATACTTCAACAGGATTAAACTGAATGAGTGTATAGAAAAATGTGAAGAATATAATGAATATTGCGTAAATTGTCAAATGAATGGCTCCGCCTTGTTTAGTAAGAGCAATCAGGAATGCACTTGTGGTATTAGGGGCTACAAATCCAATGATGATGGAGGGAAGTGATGTCAATGACATGGCGAAAATAATCGGGATAACACCGGACATATTTACTTTGATTGGTAAATGTGTGCTTTGTCCACCATACATTTTTCTTCCTACCACTCTTTTTGCATATTGAATAGGTATTCTTCTTTCTGCCTGCGTCACATAGATAACACCGACTACAGCAACCAAGAAAACAGCGAGAATCAAGGCAATGCTTAATATCCCGACTATCCCGCTACCTAAAGTGCCTTGCTGATAGTAATAGAGGATGTTCTGGAAACCAGCTGGTGCTCTTGCAATAATCCCTGCGAAGATAATCAGCGATATACCGTTTCCGATCCCTTTTTCAGTGATGTTCTCTCCGATCCACATAATAAAAGCGGTTCCTGCTGTAAATGACAAGGTGATGATAAAGAATGAAATCACAGTTCCGCCATCAAAAATGGCATTACTGCTCTTCAAACTGATAAATAACATTGAGGCCTGAAAAAATCCTAGAGCTACTGCCAGATATCTGACATACTGCTGTATTTTCTTTCTGCCTTCTGCACCTTCTTTTTGCAGTCTTTCAAGAGCCGGAATCGCAATTGTCAATAATTGCAGTATAATTGTCGAGTTAATATATGGGGTGATGCTCATTGCGAACAATGAGGCATTTGAGAATGCTCCACCTGAAAATGTGTCCATAAATCCGAACAACTGATTACCATCAATTAATTTCTTGAAAGCTTCTTCTACTAATCCCGGAACTGGAATATGACATCCGATTCTATAGATCAACAGAAAAAATGCAGTAATAAGCAGTTTCTTTTTTAAATCAGCAATTTTCCAGGCATTTTTAATGGTCTCAAACATTATAACACCTCAGCCTTTCCTCCTGCAGCTTCAATTTTAGCAGCAGCACTTTTAGTGAATCTACTTGCTTTTACAGTAATAGATGTTGTTATTTCTCCATTACCTAAAACACTGATGCCATCAAGTTTCTTACTCAGAAGACCTGCTTCAATTAGTGCATCAGCATCAACTATGCTGCCTTTTTCAAATCCGTTGAGTTGATCAATATTAATTTCTGCATAGTTTTTTGCAAATATGTTATTAAATCCTCTTTTAGGAATTCTTCTATATAAAGGCATTTGTCCGCCTTCAAAACCAATTCTTGTACCACCGCCTGAACGTGAGTTCTGACCATCTCTTCCACGACCTGCAAATTTACCATTTCCAGAACCATGTCCACGTCCTTTACGGAAAGAATCTTTTTTTGAACCTGCGGCAGGTTTTAATTCATGTAATTTCATTTATCTAACCTCCCTATACTTCTTCCACTTTAACCAAGTGTTGTACTCTAAAGCACATTCCTCTAGTCTGCTCATTGTCTTTTTGTGTAACACTCTGACCTATTTTTCTAAGTCCAAGAGCCTCAACAGTAGCTTTATGCACCTGAATTGAACTGTTTGTACTTTTTACAAGTGTTATTTTAAGCATTTTTTCTTTCTTTGCCACGTTGATCCCCTCCTAACTCTTTAAATCTTCTACAGATTTTCCTCTTTTTTTGGCAACTGATTCATATGTCTGCATTGCTCTAAGTCCTTCAATAGTTGCTTTAACGATATTTATAGCATTGTTAGATCCTAAAACCTTTGTTCTGACATCTCTGACACCAGCTAATTCCAAGACCGCTCTGACAGGGCCTCCGGCAATAACTCCGGTACCTGGTGCAGCTGGTTTAATTAAAACTCTTGCGGCTCCAAACTGTCCGACCATTTCATGAGGAACTGTTGTCCCAACAAGTGGAACATCAATCATGTTTTTCTTGGCATCATCAATGCCTTTTTTAATCGCATCTGGAATTTCTACTGATTTTCCCATACCTGCGCCAACATGACCATTTTCATCACCAACGACAACTAATGTGCTAAAACGGAAGTTTCTACCACCTTTAACAACTTTAGTTACACGACCTATTTTTACTACCTTTTCTTTAAGGTCAATTGTGTTTGTATCAATTTTCTGTTGCAAAGCTTTATCCTCCTTATTAGAATACGAGCCCATTAGCTCTTGCTGAATCAGCAAGTTCTTTTATTTTTCCATGGTATAAATATCCGCCTCTGTCAAAAACCACCGCAGTAATTCCTTTTTCAACAGCTCTTTCAGCAACTAATTTGCCTACTGCTTTTGCAGCTTCAATATTTCCACCATTTTTGAGTTTACCTTTTAGCGCACTTTCAAGTGTTGATGCTGAAACCATTGTAACGCCATTTATATCATCAATAACCTGTGCATAAATATGCTTGCCACTTTTATAAACATTTAAACGTGGTTTTAAAGAAGTTCCATTGATATTCTTTCTGATTCTTAAATGTTTTTTAACTCTTATCTTGTTTTTATCAGCCTTGTTAATCATATTATCAACTCCTTTCCTTATGCCCCTGTCTTACCTTCTTTACGTCTGATATGTTCATCAGCGTATTTAATACCTTTTCCAAGGTATGGTTCAGGTTTCCTTAGTGATCTTATGACTGCTGCAAATTGGCCTACAGCCTGTTTATCACTGCCTTTTACTGTTATTGTAGTTGCAGTTGGAACTTCAACAGATACTCCGTTTGGGGGTACCATTTCTACCGGGTGAGAGTATCCTAAGCTTAGTACCAGTTTCTCTCCCTGTAAAGCGGCTCTGTAACCAACTCCATTTATTTCCAGTTTCTTTTCAAATCCTGTCGTCACACCTACCACCATGTTATTCAACAGACTTCTTGACAGACCATGATATGCTTTATTTCTCTTTAAATCATTAGGTCTTTCAACGATGAGTTGTCCATTGTCAATAGTCAGGATCATTTCTTTAGGTAATGACTGAGTCAATGTTGCTTTTGGTCCTTTGACTGTGACAAAATTTCCATTTTCAATTTTTATATCAACACCACTTGGTATTGTTATAGGTAGTTTCCCTATACGAGACATTTACGTTTCCTCCTTCTTGTCCTTAATATTACGAGCCTCTCAGACTCTTTTCAGATACAAGATTACCAAACAAATACCATTACTTCTCCGCCAACCTGTGCTTTTCTTGCCTGTTTATCAGTCATGACACCTTTTGATGTGGAAATAATTGCTGTTCCTAATCCGCCCAATACTTTTGGTATGTCAGTTTTATCCGCATAAACCCTTAATCCAGGTTTGCTGATTCTTTTAATACCTGTGATGACACTCTTTTTACCAGCAGAGTATTTTAAAGTAATTCTAATAATCCCCTGTTTGTCATCTTCGATTATTTTGACACCTGAGATATAACCTTCTTCTAACAATATGTCTACAATTGCTTTTTTAAGGTTAGAAGCAGGAATATCAACTGATTCATGATGCGCATTACCTGCGTTTCTTACTCTTGTTATTAAATCTGCAATTACATCTGAAATTTGCATTTTGTATCCTCCTTACTCCTTACCAGCTTGCTTTTCTAATTCCAGGGATCTGGCCTTTATATGCCAGTTCTCTAAAACAGATTCTGCATACTCCGTATTTTCTCATATATGCGTGAGGTCTTCCACAAATCTTACATCTGTTATATTCCCTAGTCTTGTACTTCTGTTCTCTTTGCTGTTTAATAATCATCGCTTTTCTTGCCACGATAATACCTCCTTACGCCTTTCTAAATGGCATGCCCATATAAGCAAGCAATTCTTTAGCTTCTTCATCAGTTATCGCTGTAGTCACAAATGTAATATCCATCCCTCTGATCTTGTCTACTTTATCGTATACGATTTCAGGGAATATCAATTGCTCTTTGATTCCTACAGTGTAATTTCCTCTACCGTCAAATGCAGTAGCTGAAACTCCTCTGAAGTCTCTAACTCTAGGAAGAGAGATATTGATCAGTCTGTCAACAAACTCATACATTCTTTCGCCTCTTAGCGTTACTTTACAGCCGATTTTCATACCTTCTCTAAGTTTAAAATTAGCTACTGATTTCTTGGCAATAGTCACCACTGGTTTCTGCCCTGTAATCGTTGTTAATTCTTCAACTGCGCTGTCAATAGCTTTTGGGTTTTCTTTGGCTTCGCCTAATCCCATGTTTATCACTATTTTTTCAAGCTTTGGAACCATATTAACGTTTTTATATTTAAACTTTTCCATCATTGCGGGAACTATTTCATTTTTATAGGTATCCTTAAGTCTTGCCATTTTATTAAACCTCCCTCCAGCTTATTTCTTAGCTTCCTTTACAAAATTTATCACTTCATCACATTTTTTACATATTCTAGCTTTTTTACCATTTTCTAATGTCTTAATGCCTGTTCTTGCAGGTTTTTTACATTTAGGGCAAACGAGCATTACATTTGAAGCATCTACTGAAGCTTCCTGATGAATGATTCCACCTTGTTGATTCATGTTTTTAGGTTTAACATGTTTTGTCGCCATATTAACACCTTCAACTAATACTCTTCCGTCTTTTGAGTCCACTTCAATAATCTTGCCGTGTTTTCCTCTGTCTTTTCCGGATAATACCAGTACATTATCTCCAGCTTTTACGTGAATTTTTTTCATATCTGCAATGCCTCCCTTCTATAATACTTCAGGAGCAAGAGATATAATCCTCATATAGTTCTTATCTCTCAATTCCCTGGCAACTGGTCCAAATATACGTGTGCCGACTGGCTCTTTGTCATCGTTTATAACAACAGCAGCATTTTCATCAAATTTCAAATAGGAACCGTCTTTTCTTCTAATCCCTTTTTTAGATCTGACAATAACACACTTGACTACTTGTCCTTTTTTAACAACTCCACCGGGTGATGCGCTTCTAACACTACACACGATTGTATCACCAATATTTGCATACACTCTGCCTGATCCACCAAGTACTTTTATACAGAATAATTCCTTAGCACCTGTATTGTCAGCAGATTTTAAAACTGTCTGCATCTGTATCATTATAAAGTCTCCTCCTATCTTGGACTACTTAGCTTTTTCAACAATGCCAACCAATCTCCATCTTTTATCTTTGCTGATTGGTCTTGTTTCCATCACTTTTACTTTATCACCAATGTTGCACTCATTGTTTTCATCGTGTGCTTTAAGCTTATAAGTTCTCTTGATAATTTTCTTATAAAGAGGATGCTTCACACTGTCACCAACAGCTACAACGATAGTTTTATCCATTTTATTACTTATTACACTACCAATTCTGGTTTTTCTTAAATTTCTATCCGCCATTTGCTTCTCCTCCTTATTACTTATTAGCAACCTTAAGCTCTCTTTCCCTGATAATCGTCTTGACTCTTGCGATATCTCTCTTGACATCTTTTATCTTAATAGGGTTTTCGAGTTGATTCGTTGCAAATTGAAAACGTAACTTAAACAATTCTGATTTTAGCTCATTCAATTCATTTGCTAATTCTTCGTTTGTAAGTTCTCTAATTTTAATAGCTTTCATTCTACTCACCACCATCATCTTCTTTTTTGACAAACTTACATTTTAATGGAAGTTTGTGCATTGCAAGTCTTAATGCCTCTTTTGCGTCTTCTTCAGGTATTCCACCGATTTCGAATAACACTCTCTGAGGTTTAATACATGCTACCCAATATTCCGGACTTCCTTTACCACTACCCATACGAGTTTCAGCAGGTTTTGCTGTAACAGGTTTGTGCGGGAAAATCTTGATCCAGACTTTACCGCCTCTTTTGATATAACGTGTCATAGCAACACGGGCAGCTTCTATCTGGTTACTTGTAATCCATCCAGGTTCAAGAGCCTGAAGACCAAAATCACCATCAACAACTTTATTGCCTCTGCTTGCTGTTCCAGTCAGTCTACCTCTGTGAACTCTTCTATACTTAACCCTTTTTGGCATCAACATTATACGTTTCCTCCTTCCGCTTCCTGTTTTTTAGCGGGAAGAATCTCTCCCTTGTAAATCCAGACTTTACATCCAATTTTACCAAAGGTAGTATTGGCTTCAGCAAATCCGTAATCAATGTCAGCTCTTAATGTCTGAAGTGGAATAGTACCTTCATGGTAATGTTCACTTCTGGCAATTTCTGCACCGCCTAATCTTCCGGCACAAGCAGTCTTAATTCCTTTTGCTCCGGCTTTCATAGTTCTTGACATTGCCTGTTTCATTGCTCTTCTGAAAGAAATTCTTTTTTCTAACTGTAAAGCTACATTTTCAGCAACCAGTTGAGCCTGCATATCCGCACCTTTGATTTCAGTAATGTTAATCAAAACATTCTTTTTGGTCAACTTTTCTACTTCAGCTCTTAATTGCTCAATTCCTGCTCCACCTTTACCAATAATCAGCCCAGGTTTTGCGGTATGTATATTTAATTTGATTTTATTTGCTGCTCTTTCGATTTCGATTTTAGCAATACCAGCAATATATAATTTCTTTTTAATATACTTTCTGATTTTATCGTCTTCAACAAGATAATCACCAAATTCACGTTTGTTCGCATACCACTTGGTGTCCCAGTCTTTAATTATACCGACTCTTAGTCCATGGGGGTTAACCTTCTGTCCCATTTATCTTCCTCCTTGTAGATTATGCTCTCTCTTTAAGAACTATTGTAAGTGTACTAGTTCTTTTTCTAATTTTTGATGCGCTTCCTCTTGCATTCTGACTTATTCTTTTCAAGGTTGGTCCCTGATTTGCATAAGCCTCAGCAACAAAAAGTTTTTCTTTATCCAATTCAAAGTTATTCACAGCATTCGCTTCAGCTGACTCCATCAATTTGAGGATATATTCACATGATGCTCTGGGAGTATGCTTCACAATTGCATATGCCTCTTCAAGGCTTTTATTTCTGATTAAATCCAAAACAAGTTTCGCTTTGCTTGAAGAAACTCTTAAATAATCTGCGCTTGCTCTACCTTCATCCTTACCTATTCCAAGTGCTTTTTTTTCTTTTTTGGTAAGCAGGGGAGCTTTATTACTTTTTCTTAAAATAACTTTTTTAACTTCGGGTTTAACTTCAACTTTTTTTATTTCGTCTTTTGACGCCGCTTTCTTAGCCATTTCTTCCTCCTTTCACTGCTACCACTATTTTAATGAACTTGACTTATCGCCTTTTCCATGGCCTCTATATGTTCTGGTCGGAACAAATTCACCTAGTTTATGTCCAACCATCTCGTCTGTAATATATACAGGAACGTGTTTTCTACCATCGTGAACTGCTATTGTATGCCCAACCATTTGAGGGAAAATTGTTGAAGGTCTTGACCATGTTTTCAACACTTTCTTTTCATTCTTCTCGTTCAATTCCTCAATTCTTGCCAGCAGTTTTGGGAACACATATGGTCCTTTTTTTAGTGATCTACTCATTTAGCAGTCCTCCTTACTTACTATTTCTTCTCTTAACAATAAACTTGCTAGAGCTCTTATTTTTCTTTCTTGTCTTGTAACCTAATGTAGGTTTACCCCATGGTGTAACAGGACCCGGTCTGCCAATCGGAGATTTTCCTTCTCCTCCACCGTGAGGATGATCGCATGGATTCATGACGGAACCTCTTACTGTAGGTCTGATTCCCATCCATCTTTTTCTTCCGGCCTTACCAATGGATATGTTTTCATGATCAATGTTTCCGACCTGACCGATAGTGGCTTTACATTCTACTCTGACCATTCTTACTTCGCCCGAAGGAAGTCTGACCTGTGCATAGTCTCCATCTTTCGCCATCAGCTGTGCAGAGTTTCCTGCGCTTCTGACCATCTGTCCGCCTTTTCCGGCTTTCAATTCAATATTATGGATAATTGAACCGACAGGCATTTTTGAAAGGGGAAGACAGTTTCCTGTTCTGATATCAGCATCCTGTCCTGACTCAACCACATCACCTACTTTGAGGTTATGAGGTGCCAGTATGTATCTCTTTTCTCCATCAACATAATGCAGCAAAGCAATGTCAGCAGATCTGTTAGGATCATATTCTATGGAAGCTACTTTAGCTTTGACACCATCTTTATCTCTTTTAAAATCAATGATTCTATATTTTTGTGCCATACCACCGCCCTGATGTCTGACAGTGATTCTTCCATATGAATTTCTTCCTGATGCTTTTTTCTTTTTCTCAAGAAGACTTTTTTCTGGAGATGTCTTTGTAATATTTTCAAAAGTTGATACTGTCATAAATCTTATTGCTGGTGATGTTGGACGAAACTTCTTAATTGGCATTTTTTTCACTCCTTTTTAAAAATTGCATTGATGATTATTGAGCCATTCCAAACTCTTCAATACTCGTTTTGTATTTCTTAGCAGAAGCTTTTTCTTTTCCGCCTTTATCCAAGTACACTTCAGCTACTGGGTTCAAGTCAATTTTGACAATTGCTTTTTTGTATTTAGCCGTTCTGCCCTGGTGTACACCCATTCTTTTCATTTTACCATCATAGTTTACTGTATTAACCTTCAATACTTTTACATTGAACAGTTTTTCAACTGATTCTTTTACTTCTGTTTTTGTAGCATCATTGGCTACTATAAAAGTATATTTACCATCTGATAAGTCGTCGCTGCTTCTTTCGGTTATATACGGGCTAATGATAATGTCTTCTGGTTTTTTCATTACGCATATACCTCCTCTATCAATTTAATTGCTTCTTCAGTCACAACAACATTCTCATATTTCATTAAATCATACACATTAATGGTGTTTACTCCGGATGTTTTCACTTTATCAATATTGTTTGAAGATTTGATGACATTGGTATCATTTGATCCCAATATGATTAATGTAGACTTGTCACTTAACTTCAAGTTGTTTAAAATCTCAATCATTTTCTTTGTTTTGATTTCTTCCAACTCTAATTTATCAATTACGAAAAGCTCTTTTTCGTTTACTTTAGAAGTTAACGCTGATTTAAGAGCGAGTCTTTTCACTTTCTTCGGAACTTCCTGTCTGTAGTCTCTTGGCTTTGGTGCGAAAGCAACTCCACCACCTGTCCAGTGAATATTTCTTGAACTTCCCTGTCTTGCTCTTCCAGTTCCTTTTTGTCTCCAAGGTTTTCTGCCTCCGCCTCTGACTTCAGCACTAGTTAATGTAGATTGTGTTCCTTGTCTAGCGTTAGAAAGCTGTGCAACCACGACACTATGCAAAACTGTTTCATTTACTTCTATTCCAAAGATTCCGTCGCTGAGTTCGATACTGCCTGTAACAGCTCCACTCATATTATATACATCTACTTTTGGCATTGCACTTCCTCCTTCCTACGCTTTAACTGCTTCATTAATGATAAGCAATCCGCCCTTTGGGCCAGGAATCGCTCCTTTAATCAGCAGTAAGTTTTTATCACTATAAACTTTTACGACTTCCAGATTCTGTACGGTGACTCTTTCAGTTCCCATATGACCTGGCAGCCTTTTTCCTTTAAATACTCTACTTGGTGATGATGCCATTCCCATTGAACCTGGTGCTCTGTGGAAATGTGATCCGTGTGTATTTCTTCCTGTTGCAATTCCGTGTCTCTTAACTGTTCCTGCAAAACCTTTACCTTTAGAAGTACCGGTGACGTCAATTTTGTTTCCTTCTTCAAACATGTCAGCTACGTTATATTCTTTACCTACTTCATATTCAGAAACATTTTCAACTCTGATTTCTCTCAGGAATTTTTTTGGTGCTACACTTACTTTTTCAAACATCCCTTTCATAGGTTTGTTTGTCTGGTTTTCTTTCATGTCTGTGTAGCCAACCTTAACAGCACAATATCCGTCCTGCTCCATTGTCTTGAGTTGCACGACGGTCACGGGGCCGGCTAATACTGCAGTGACAGGAATCGCCAAACCTTCTTCTGTAAAAACTTGAGTCATTCCAAGTTTTTTACCTAATATGAATCTCTTCAATTTTCCTTACCTCCTTGGTTATTGGTTCATAGTTCCTATGAACTTGACCTTATACTAAAGTTTGATTTCGATATCGACACCGGCCGGTAAGTCTAATCTCATAAGAGCGTCAACTGTTTTTGGTGTAGGTGCTAAAATATCTATCAACCTTTTGTGTGTTCTCATTTCAAACTGCTCACGAGCATCTTTATACTTATGTGGTGCTCTTAATATAGTAACAATTTCCCTGCGTGTAGGAAGTGGTACCGGACCTGAAATCTTCGCTCCTGATCTTTTAGCCGTTTCAACTATTTTATTGGCTGACTGATCAATTAGATGATGGTCATAAGCTTTAAGTCTGATTCTTATTTTTTCTTTACTTGCCATTTCTATCCTCCTTAATTCTCTACCAACACGATTTCTGTACACATGTCCGGGTGTTTCTCTCACCCTATAAAGTAAACCCAGTCACTACCTGGGCATCTATTTCATGAATGCACAGTGACTTGCCGCCCAATTTCTTGAATCGGACAATCTCCTCCGAAGTGACCTACTTTTCATGCAGTAGCAATCTCCGGATTCTCAGTCTGTCGCGTCACAGCAAAAGAGATTATATAACATTATCTTCTCCATTGCAAGTATTTTTTTCTAAATAAGTCTAATATTTTCTATAAAAAAGGAATATCTTCTGTTTTTAACCCATCTGCCTTCAAAATACTCATTCCACGGGGTTTTTTATCAATTGTGTCCACATAAATCCCTTCAGTTACAGGGCTGTACATGAAGTTTAACGTGGTACCGCCATTGATATATTTGACCCTTCTTGCAAATGCTCTTTCCTGCTTTTCCATTCGATCGTCAACTATGCCCTGATTGACATAATCATAGAACTGTTCAAAGCTGTCATAATCATCTTCTTCTCCGCAGGTCACAACAAATCCCGCTGTAGTCAGCAGCAGTTCCTTGATACCAAAGCATCTGCTGTCTCCTTCGTAATTATACATGCTGATGATGATATGATTATTCACTTTATCAATTCTGATGGCATTTTTAATTCCATGGTTTGTATAAGACAGCGGTTTGAATGCAAAATAGTTTTTATTGGCTTTCACAAAAACAGTTTCATAGCTTTCTGAAGTAAAAGGAAACTGATGAACTTTCTTTTCTCCTGCCTGGATTTCAAAGCCATCATAAAAGTGGCATGGTATCATAATCTGCACTTTAGCGCTTCTCACATTAAGCCTTTCATAATGCTTTGGTTTGTATACGACAAGTGCCTCATTGTTTTTCTGCAGAGAGAATTTTCTTCCTTCTTCCCTATATGCAGTCTCATTGATATCACCGAAGATTTCATAATGGTTTGTCTGCTCTGGCAGTTTGTCATTAAAAACATATTTCGAATAAATAACACCGACATCTTCAAGGTTCTTGGCTTTATCCTTGTTTTTGTAAGTAATATAGAAAGATTCACTCAGTGCTCCTCCATGAAACTGGCTCTGGCAGGTCCCCAGAGAATAATTTGCTGTCATGTATGTGGTATTGGTGCCTTTATATCCGCCATACTCATGAATATCGTCCTCATCAGCATCATCATTGGCATTGCTTGGTATGCATTCAGTCAGACACTCCACATGATATGGATACTTTTTATGTAATGAAAGTGATACAAGTTTTTCATCGATATGATAATCTGTATCAATGATCCAGGCGATATTTGGCAATGTCAGCCTTTCCAGTCCGCAATGCATCATCTGTTTTTCTAGCGGTTTAAAAAGGTATCTGATAGGATTGATAAACACATCATCTCCCAGCAGAAGCCACAGCAACCCGGAAAGCAGATGAGGATGTCCAATCATGTCAATCGCATATGCTCTTGAATATGGTCCGGCCAGGAGTGATGTCTCAGGATGATAATGAGTGGCAATTTCAATTAGCATCCTTTTTTCGCACTTCAGGGCCAGTTCTCTGGCTTTCTCATCTTTAATGTGATTGGCCATTTCAGCAAAGCATAATGTGTCAATCGGGGTATAGGTCGGGCTGCCGTATTCCATCAGCACGCCGCACCTGGTAAAAAGTTCTTCTACCTCAAGAAGTTTCTTATAGCCTGCATTGAATAGGTCCTGATCATGGAACATCTCACCAGCCACTAAGCAGGTATAAATCGCCATGTTCGCGAAGTTATCGTTATACATTGAAATATGAATCCTGTCAGCTTTGGCGAAAGCAGTATGTGCCATGATATACTCAGTCAGCTTATTCTTGACATCATCATCAAGCACATTCCCGTATTTATATAGAATCTGAGTAAAATTCATGGGAAGAAAATGGCATTTCACTGTCCTTAAATTCCTTAATATGGAATTCGCTTTTTCATAATACCCTTCTCTGAGAAGCGCGATGCAGTGCCAGGTCATTTCTCTGGCTCCGGTCTCAGGACTTTCCCCTCTGAAAACCGCATCATCAGAGATGACATCCATCATTTTCATTATATAGTTATCGTTGAACACTTTTCTTCTGACTTCCTGCTGTTTTAAATACTGATTACTCATTCATTCACTCCTTATAGAAAAATCCATTGATATTATTATATATAATTCATGATAAAAGTACACTTTTTCTTTACAATTTTCTTTTATTATATATAATTAAAGAATATTGCGGAAAATATTCAGGCAGAGTAGATGTTTGAGCGTAAAGTGCCTTTGGAACGGGAAGTTGTCTAAAGGACGAAGAATCATCTGATTCACGGTTCATGTATCGCATTCCGCTGCCACCTAAAGAGGATCTCTTTACGTGGATTGCCATGAAAGAGGTTTTTTTATGAAGAAAACCAGAACTTTGGTAATCACATCACTATTAATTGCTATCACAGTTATTTTAGCAAGATTTCTGTCCATTAAGACTGACATTGTAAGAATCAGTCTTGAATTCTTACCCATTGTATTGTCATCTGTTCTTTTTGGACCGATTATCGGAGGGATTACAGGTGCACTGGCTGATGTCATCGGGATTGCACTTTTCCCATCAGGTACTTTTTTCCCCGGTTTTACCATCAGTGCCTTTCTGACTGGAATTATCTATGGTCTTTTTCTGTATAAGAAGGAAATCACCATAGTAAGAACCATCATCACTGTTTTGATAAAAGTCTTTATCATCGATCTTGTCTTAGTCACTACATGGCTGATGATTCTGTACAAATTACCATTGGAAGCATTAATGGTAGCAAGACTGATCAAATGCGGTATCATTGTTCCGGTTGAAATCCTGTTGATCTACTTTGTGGTACGACCTATTAAAAAAGTATATAATTGAGTAGGAGGGAAAATTTTACTTTCCCGTCCTCTCACACCACCGTGCGTACCGTTCGGTACACGGCGGTTCAATTATACACTAAACACAAACACGTTGATAATGGTCTAGTAGGGATACTAGGCCTTTTCTTTTGAGGATATCATTAGTAACCGCCCTATGCATAATGAAGGAACTTGCTACTCGTGCATATCCTTTTCTG
>JAFGUQ010000131.1 GCA_016938455.1 Clostridia bacterium | reverse complement strand
CGGTTCTGTGAGGGGCAGCAGCTACTCCTCGCTTGATGTGATAAATATTAAGAAAGGGAAAGAGTAGTGGGCTGTCTACTCGACGAAGAAAATGAAGCTGTCTACCGGGGTTGATATCGTTGAAATACAGAGAGTTAAACAGGCCATCGAAAAAAACGATGCTTTCATCAATCGAGTTTACACAAAGAATGAAATAGATTACTGTGAAGGTAAGGGCCGTGAAAAATATAAAAGCTATGCTGCCAGATTTGCTGCAAAGGAAGCTTATTCAAAAGCAATGGGAACAGGTTTTGGCGGAACATTGAGCCCGGTTTCAATAGAAGTTATTAACAACAAAGAAGGTAAACCATATATATATATAAACGGAGAAAAAAAAGAAAATTGTGATGTCAGTTTATCTCATTCAAAAATGTATGCAGTGGCTTATGTTGTGATTTTCAAGGAAGAAGATTAAATGAGCAAAATCACTTTTTTTCATTGTGGTGATATCCATTTTGATATCCCCTTTACAACATTATCAAACCGTCCGGGTCTGCCGGGACAAAGAAGGCAGGATATCAGAGACAGTTTTCTGACAATGATTGAACAGGTAAGGAAAGAAAAACCTGATTTTCTTTTCATTGCAGGAGATTTATTTGAACATGAATATTCAAATTTGAGAACAATGACATGGATTAATGAAAGATTTTGTGACATTGAAGAAACGAAGGTGGTTATGATTGCAGGAAATCATGATCCTGAGGCTAATAATTCTTTTTATAAAACAATGAACTGGAACAGTAATGTCTATTATCTTGGAGAAGAAAGTAACCGGATATATTTTGAAGAAAACAACTGTGAAATCTTTGGAATCGGATTTGGTCCCGGTTATGGGCAGAGCATTAAGCTGAATGATATGGTTTGTGAAACAAACAGAATTAATGTTTTGCTGTTTCACGGAGATGTCGATATTGATATCGGTAACAGAGATTATAATGCCGTCAGCAGTAATGTTCTTGAGAGTAAAGGGTTTGACTATATCGCACTTAGTCACAATCATAAATTCAGGGATGATTACGGAAAAAGCAGGATTATCCATAATGCAGGGAGTCTTGAAGCACTTGGGTTTGATGAGCAGGGAGCACATGGGTTCATAAAAGGTGTTATTGATAATAAGCGACTTGACACCTCTTTTGTCAGTTTAGGGCAAAGTAAATATGTGAATCTTAAAATCAATGTGGAGGACATTGCCGATGAAGTGCAATTAATTGAATTGATAAAAAGTAAGCTTTCGGAACAACCATTATTATACCGCATTGTCTTAACAGGTAAAAAAAGTATTGCTACAGTGTTTGATTTGAATTCAATAGAAAAAAAGCTGGAGGAGGAAGTTCTTTTTCTGAGAATCAAAGATGAAACAAAAATAAAAAAGAATTATGATGATACACTCCAAACGGGAGGACTCAGAAACAGCTTTATCAAAAAGATAAAAGAGCGAATGGAAACAGATAATGAGGAAGAAAGAGAGATTTTAAATTTAGCTCTCATCTATGGATTACAGGCGATTGAAGAGGAAAAAGTAGAAACAGGTATAGAGGGACAAATATGATTATCCATGAACTTATAATGAATGGCTATGGTAAATTTATTCAAAAAAAAGTGACATTAAAGAATGGATTCAATTTAGTATATGGTAAAAATGAAGCTGGAAAGTCAACGCTACAGGCTTTTATAAAAAATATGCTTTTTTCTTTTGAAAACAAAAACACAGACAGCGAAGGAAGAATTCCAGATTTGAAAAAATACAGACCTTGGAGCGGAGATTCCTACAGCGGGTCACTTGAACTTTCTCTTGATAATGATCTTTACTATAAAATTGAAAGAGATTTTAAAGATAAGACCTGTCGAGTCTTCAATAAGAACTTGGAGGATATAACATCAACTTTTGATTTCAATAAAAGAGAAGGACTTCAGTTTGGCGAAAGCCTGTTGAAAATGGATAGAAACACTTTTGTTAATACGGCATTGATAAAGCAGGACACGACAAAAGTGCTTAAAAACGATAAACAGGAAATATTTGATAAAATCATCAATCTGCAGGAAACCGGTGAAGAGAATCTGTCAGTATCAAAGGCGATAGCAGCATTGAACAAAGCCAGAGTTGAACTCGGTCATAAGAACACTAAAAACAAAACATATAATAATGTACTGGAAAAAATCAGTGAATTGAAAGAAAAAAAGCTGACAGCAGTGGCAGAACGACAGAAAGTACTTGAAGATCAAAGCAGACAAACAAACATAATCAGTGAAATCAAACAGCTTGAATCAGAAATCAGACATCTAGAACAGAAAGTGATTGAACAGGAGAATTACCAGCAGCTGCTTAAAATCCACCAGGACAAAGAAAGGCTGGAAAAGAAACTCGAAGATTATAACCGATATGAGAATATGATAAAAAGCATCAATGACAAAATTTATGATTATGAAATCAAGAAAAGCAATCATAAAATTCTTGCTGGTATCAATGAAAGTGAAATTATTGAGAAACTCAAAGAGGTTTCTCTTCTAAAAAACGAGTATGACAGTGTTAAAGAAGAAAATATTGTTCTTCTTGAAGAAATATTACTGAAAAAACAAAGATCAAAGAATTTATGGGCAATCATATGTGCCATAGGACTGGGAATTAGCTTGTTAGCGGCTGTTTTCTTATCACCTTATCTGTTTATACTTTCAGGTGTACTCTTTGCAGCTCTCACAGTTATTCTAGCTAAGAAAAGTGACAAAGCATTAATTGAGAAAATCAGCATATTAAAAAATCAAATAGCTGATATGAATGCTGAAAAGAAAGACCTTGTAGACTTTATTTATCAGACAGGTTTTAAAAGTGAAGAAGACATTAATAAAATAGAACAAACAATCAGCGAAATATTCAATGTAAAGAGTCGATTAGAGAAAGCAGAAAACAGCATAGATATTGAACTTAACAGAAAAAGCGACTATGAAAAAATAAAAGAAGATATTTTAAAAGAAACCGGATTTGAAAACAGTATTCAGTTAAGCAAAAAAATATACTTTCTTGAAGATGAACTGAAAAAAAGTGAGTTCAACAAGAATGATGAAAATGATCATGCGGACTACAGAAAAATATTGGAAGAAACAAAGGTTGAAAAAAACAACAGACTGCAAGAACTTGCAGGAATAAAAGCAATTTTAAATAAATACTGGGTAGAAGATAACACTTTGGCTGATTTAGAAGAAGAAATTGCAGGATACCAGGAAAAAATGGATGAGATTTTAAAATCTCAGAAAGCAATACAATATGCCATGGAACTCCTTGATCTTTCTGCGAAAGATATTAAACTTGATATTATTCCCAAAATCAATCAGATGATGAGTGAGAATTTAAGCAAAATAACGAATAAGGTTCATGATAATCTGATGACCGGAAAAGACACAGAATTAAATACTGAATATGAGAATAAAGTAAGAAGCATCTATGAATTCAGCGAAGGTACCATAGATCAGATGTATCTTTCACTGAGAATTGCTGCCACTGATGTCTTTTCGCAAAATGAAAGAATACCAGTAATCCTAGATGAGGTTTTTGCTTTTTATGATAAGGAAAGAATGAGCTGTTCATTTGAATTATTAAGCGAATTATCTAAAGAAAAGCAAGTTATTCTTTTTACTTGTAAAGAAGACGAAAAATTACTTGCACAACACTTCAGTGAAATAAATATTATTGAGATTTAATGATTTCTTTTCGGCAATCACAAGTATCACCGTTTGGTAAGATGCCTGTGTCCCTGCAGAAATGACATGTATAAATAGGAGTCAGATAATCTTTATCGAATCCATATTCAAGTAACAGCGCCATTTTCTCGTTTTCTTTTTCCTTAATCGAAGTTAACAGCTTCTGCTTGAATTCTCCAGAAGCTGATAAAGCCTGAATGCTTAAGTCAGTAATGGCATCATCAAGTGTTTTATATGATGTGATTTTCTTATATACTTCTGTCTTTCTCTTTTTAGTTTCAGCATCATTCTGTTTTCTTACTTTTTCATATAACTTTTTTATATCTACATTTGAATTTTCTGCAGATTTTCCTTTGTTTTCAAAAAACTGCTTATTCGCATGAATGACTTCTTCCTTTGTCTTATAACCGTTTTTATGCCAGGTTGTCAGAATTTTGTGAACATATTCCAGATTCGGGTTTGATATTTTTGTTGTGTTTTTCAAAGCAATATCAATAATATCAAAGGAAAAACCATAATCTTTCAACCACTTTTCCACGTACTTTTCTTCATATTGAGTCAAAGGTGTTTTTCTGTTCAATCTCTTTTCGATTTTCACATAGAGATCTTTCATTGATTTGTATCTGGTAAAATAGTCCTCCAGATCAAAATGAGTTTTAACTCCGTTTTCACTCCAGCTTTTTGCTACCTGTTCCACATATGCTTTTTTTAGCTTACCTCTTTCAAAGCAATCTGAGAAAAGTGAGTACATGACTGAGTCTTCAAATTTATAGAGTGAAAATAATGTTTCAATGGTCGAATACCATGAAATCTGCATGGAACCCTGGAAAAACTTTGTATTGATCGAAGAGATGATTTCACGTTTTTCTCCAATATCAGCTTGATTCACTACTGTCCTTGGTTTATACAGCTTATTGATTTCAAGTTCCTTTATATCATTGATATGATACTCTGCATGCTTTTTAATCAGCAGATTAGCTTCAATTAAAGTAAACAGAATGTCAGAGGCTTCCTTTACTTCAAGCCTTAACGCATTTGACAAGACAAGCTCATTGATTTTTTTGTGATTTTTATCTAAATAACAGCAGAACAAATAGACTTTCACCTGTCCGTCATTTAATGAGGGCATATATTCGCTGATGAAAATATCCGGAATGTTCGTATCTGAATAAATCATTTTCAAGGTTTCGTTTGAATCGTACATTATTTTCTCCTATGTCAGTCTATTATATAAGAATTGCAATTTTCAGTAAAGAACTATAGAGATTAATTGCTTAAAAACTTTTTTATATTTAAAATATAGTTATAATGAAAACAAAAAGACCTTTCTATAAAAAAATATGGTTCTGGATGATCTGCGCTATTTGTTTCTTTGCTGTGATGGGTAGTTACTATAGTTATAATCAGAATCATCTTGAAGCAGCTATCTTAGAATTCAACAGCAGCAGTGACATCTATGTTCATTTCATTGATGTCGGTCAGGCAGACTGTATTTTCATCGATGCCGGAGACACAGATATATTGATTGATGCCGGAAACAGAGCAGATGGCAGTCTGATTGTCGATTATCTTAAATCTCTGGAAACAGATGATCTTGAATTGGTTGTCGCCACTCATCCTCATGAAGACTATATCGGAGGGATGGTAGAGGTGCTTGACAATTTTCAGACCAGTCTGATTCTTAGACCTGGAATTTCATCGATTGAAACAAAAACCAGCAGAGATTTTGAGTTGGCAATGACTGAGAAAGATATAAAAAACTACACACCCGAGCAGAATGAAGTGTTTACTTTTGGTGATTTAAAGCTGACTATTTTATCTGATAAATACAAAGCTTATGAAGAAACCAATGATTTTTCCATTGTCTTCAGACTGGATTACTTCAACAACTCTTTTCTGTTTACAGGTGATGCGGAAAGTCCTGTTGAGCATGATTTGCTTTCAAGCGGAATGAACATCAAAGCAGATGTGCTTAAAGTGGGACATCATGGAGGAGCTACCTCTACCACGGCCTTGTTCTTAAACAAAGTAAATCCTGAAATCGCTGTCATAAGTGTGGGAGCTGATAATAAATATGGTCATCCTGATGAGCTGATTACCAATAGACTTTCACTTTATGGGGTCAAGACACTGAGAACAGACCAGCTTGGATCAATTGTCATAAAATCAGACGGGAACACTCTGACGATAGAGAATAATGTAACAGAAACTGTCATGGAAGCACCATCAAAACCACCTGTACCAGATGTGAAGGTCACTATCACAGCCCTTGATAAAAAAGGGGAGAAAGTGACAATTGTTAATCAGGGCACAGACGAGGTTACCATGACAGGATGGTATCTGCTTTCTACAAAAGGAGAACAGATCTTCAATTTCCCTGCGAATTATATTTTAAAACCAGATCAGACAATAACCCTTGTCGGGTATGGGCTCAAAGATACAGGAGATTTTAATTTTGAAGAAGGAAACGGAGTTTGGAATAATTCCTCCGATGATGATGCTAAACTGTTTGACAATCAGAAAAATCTGATTTCCTACTTTGATGATGGAATGTAGCGTGATATAATCTTTTTATCGGAAGGAGGAGTATTATGTCAAAATTTAGTCAGGATTTCAAAAAATTCATGTTAAAAGGAAATGTGCTTGACCTGGCAGTTGCCGTCATTATCGGAGGTGCTTTCGGTAAGATTGTAGCCTCTCTTGTAAATGATATCATCATGCCTGCAGTAGGACTTCTTTTAGGTAAGATTAATTTTACAGACTTGAAATATGTCATTACCGCAGCGACTGAAACTGCACCTGAAGCGGCTATCAGATATGGGGCTTTCATTCAATCAATCATTGACTTTGTCATCATTGGTTTGTCAATTTTCCTTTTTGTGAAACTGCTTACAAAAATGAAGAAAAAAGAAGAAGCACCTGTTGCTCCACCAGCACCACCAGCACCGCCAAGACAGGAAGTGCTGCTTGAAGAAATCAGAGATTTATTACAAAAAAAAGAGTAGGCATAATGCCTACTTTTTTTGACACTCATAGGTGGCCTTATATAATGTTTTCTCTTTTTGTCTTCTTACGACAAGACCGAAACGCTTCTGCTCCATATTAGCGGTATAACTGTTAACTAAAAATACAGTAGTTCCAGTTTCACCTTTCATGGATACTTTCACCTTTTTATCTTCCAGAACAAAACATACATGCCAGTCATCGTCGGTTTCAAATTTCTTAATGTCAAACAGATACTGATAGCCATCTTCCTTCCCGATGGTCTCAACAGGGTCTGTCTGATAGTCGCATTGCAGGTCACCTTTGCAGTAGAAAAACCAGTCAATGGAATATTCACCCCATCCATGAACAAGAAAGTCATCGTATACTTTGTTTTCCTCTACAGTGAAGGCTCTTTCAAAGTCTACTGCCTGGTAAACTCCTTTGGCTTTTGCCCTGATGCATGGTTTGCTCTCATCATAATCAAGAACATCTCCTTGTACAAGGCTGTTTGCAAAATGATTCTGCTGATCAACGGTTACGGTGTTGTGACAAAGTGTTTTCCGTTGCCATTCCACAAATAAAGTGGAAGCATATCCACCGTTTCCAATATCGTGAGAAACGACATCTCCATTAAAAGAGAGCTCAAAATTCATCGTATCAGGATGCCTGTGAAGATGGGTGAGTGCTCCGTATTTGAAAAACAGTTCGGTGGTTCCTTTTCTTAACATGGCAGTACATGAATCACTGTTGTTTACACTGCCAAAATCAAAAGATACATTCTGATAATGGTAATCGTTGAATAAAAGCCGAGAAAAACTTCCCACTGATTCATTTTCGTTATAAAAAGTAGAGCAAAGCTGTCTGAACTCCATATTTTCAAAAATCACAGAAGCATATTCATAATGAGTTCGGTACATATCAATCGTGATGACAGGATGCCCATCGTTAGGATTGGGAAGAGTTCTGTCTTTAAACATCATTTTCAGAGGATATTCATACATTTTTAAAACTGTGTCATAGATGGTTTTCATTTCTGGGATATCAAAATCCACTGTTTTACACACATAAAGAAGGTAAGCTAAAGGTTGAATGGTATAGAAATGATAATGCATGGATCCTTCATACCACATACCTTCTTTGGTAACACCTCTTTTAAGCTGATCCAAGATGCCGAATTGGCCATAAAACCCTTTTTTGATATGCTCATCCTCTTTGAAGAAAACACCAATCAATGCCTGAGCACACTTGATCCATACAGGGATGTTATAAATCCTGCTTGCAAAGAAATCAAACATTTCAGCTTCTTTTTTGAACAGTTTCTCATAATAGTGTTTCAACTCTGTTTTTGTAAACTGCTCTTTCACCATGGCAATTCCAAGGATGATTGTCATCATGGCGCTGGCATCGTCTAAATGCTGATTCTGGATTTTACCTTCAAAACGCTTGGCAATCGGATCACTTAAAAGATGATCGTAATTATCCGCATAAAAATTCAATACAGCTTTCATATGAGAAATATATTTTTTGTCCTTTAATATTTGAAAGGCGACTGCTGAGTTATAAACGCTCTGATTAGCTGTTCCACGATACATGTTGTACCATACTCTTGACAGAGTTTCGCTTTGGTTGACATGGCCGCAAACAGAGCAGACATGTTCTTTATCGTTTTTCAGGTTATAGATAAGCCGACCCTGACATTTTTCACAGTTATAGTGATGAAACCATCCGGTTACTCTAGATGCTTCATCATGATAATTTTCAATGAACCAGTCTAAATCTGAAATTGTGTTTGTGAAAAGATTCCTAGCCCATAGTTGTTTATCAATTTTTTCTTTTATCTGTTTCCAGTTGATTAATTTTGTCATTTTTTAGCTCCTGACTACTTTTATATATATAGTATACATGATATATTATTGATAATAAGGGGAAAATAACGATATTTTATGATATAAAAACAATAAAGGTGATTGATATGGAAATAAGAATGATAACTGAAAATGAAAAGAGAGAGTTTTTTGATTTGCTGTGGTACTGTCATCCAGAAACAAAAACATGGCATGAAGCAGAAGAAAAAGTTTTCTATCATAAGGAATGTTTTGCCGGTTTTGAAGAGGGGAAAATTGTTGCAGGAATGCAGATAAGAACCTATAAAGTCAATTTTCATGGAAAGACTGTCACTATGGGAGGAATTGAAGCGGTGGCGACTGCTCCAGAAATCAGATATCAGAATAAAACAGCAGATTTCATGAGATTTGCCATACTTTACATGAAAGAAAACAATATCATATTATCTGCATTGAATCCTTTTTCTTATGGATTCTACCGAAAATACGGGTGGGAAACTACCTGTGAAAGACTGAACTATGAAATTGAATTTCCAAAATTAAAACAGTTTCTGACTCAGGAATATACTTATGAAAAGCTGGATTTAGAGTCATTTAATGAACAGGAGCATTTGTTTAATAAGTTCTTTTCAAAGTATAACGGATGTGTGGTTTATGACGAAAGAACGTTTAGAAGAAGAGTAGAAATTATCCATGCATTCGGATACCATATCTATAGTTGCCAAAATACCAGAAAAGAACCCTGCGGATATATATTTTACAGAATTTCAGAAGGTAAATTCATTATTCAGGAAATGGGATTCAAAGATTCCAAAGCACAGCAGGCGCTCTGGGGATATGTCTACAGACACAATTCATCATGTGAGAAGGTGGTTGCGTTTCTTCCTCCTGATGACCTGACAAGAAAATACATGAATGAACCCAGAATGTCCGTGAAGATAAATTCAGATATGATGTACCGGATCATTGATTTTGAAAAAACACTGATCTATCTGTCAGTTGATTGGACTTTATCTCTTTCATTTATCATGAAAATAAATGACAGGGAAGCTCCCTGGAATGAAGGGGTTTATGAAATAAAAGCTGAAAACGGGAACATCACAGCTGTTCTGTCAAATCGCGAACCTGATATTGAAATAGGAATCGAACAGCTGACACAGCTGATGATGGGATATCTGTCAATTGATGAGCTTGTTGACCTTGGAAAAGTAACAGTTTTTAATGACAAGGCTATTCGGACACTTGATTATTTGTTCAGAAAATCTTCTCCATATATTCAAGAAAGATTTTAAGTTAAATTTTAAACAAAGTATTGACTTTTATAAAAATAGTTCGTATACTAACTATATAAATGATTAAAGGAGTACATTATGTTTTTCAGAAAAAGCTATCAGTCAATAAGTATCAACGAATTAAAGAATTTGCTAAGCAGCAATATAAATTTAATCGATGTGAGAGAAAGCTATGAATTTAAAAGCGGGCATGTTAAAGGGGCAAAAAGCATTCCTATGGCAGGAATCATCAATAATGCGGAACACTTTCTTAAAAAGGAAGAAAAATATTATATCATCTGTCAATCTGGCGCAAGAAGCGGAAGAGTCTGCCAGTTACTTTCAGAAAAAGGATATGATGTGATTAATGTCAATGGCGGGACAGGACACTTTGCCATGGTGTATAATGAACATATTGCTTAAGGAGTAGTCATGGATTTTTTAACCTGTCTTTTAATAGACTGTGCCAAGAAGGCGAAAAACAATTTAACAAAAGCACTGCAGGAATATAATATCACCTGCAGGCAGGCGGTTGTGCTAAGAGCATTATCACAGGTTTCTATTACTGCAAAGGAAATAGGTGAGAATACAGCCATTGATAAAGCCACTTTATCAGCCATGCTTCAGAAAATGATTGAAAACGGCCTGATTTTGTCACATTCAAGTGATAAAGACGGAAGAGAAAAAATCTATAGTCTGACCGAAGAAGGCAATCTTTTATTACCAAAGGTCAATGCGGTGGAAGAGCAGTTCAGAAAACAGGTTTTCGGTAATCTGGAAAAAGAAGAGTATGAAAGGCTTTCAGGCTTATTAGTGACATTAAAGGAAAATTTATAGAACTATCTTAGGAGTATGATATAATTTAACTGCTTAGTAAGCAGTTATTTTTATTTTACAAGGAGAAAAAAATGAATTCAAAAGAATTATTCAAGATAATGGGAGAAGGTAAATTTCCGCCTGTTATTCCATTTATCCCAACGATATTTGAACATAGTGCTAAAGTCATCGGAGTAACTCCGTCAGCCATCGCACTGGATGAAGATTTACTTGTCAAAAGTCAGTTAGCCTGCTATGAGTTATATAAACATGACCTGATCTCGGTTGGTGTGGATATCTATAATGTTGAATATGAAGCACTTGGTGCCAAAGTGACTTTTCCTGATAATGAGGAACTTCCTTCCACTCAGGATGTTTTAGTGAAAATGGAAAGCGATCTTGATAAACTTAAAGTACCTGATCCTGAAAAAGCAGGTAGAATGCCGATGTTCTTGAATGCGGTTGACCGAATCAACAAAGAAGTGGGAAATGAAGTGACTGTCAACGGAACAATTGTCGGTCCTTTTACTCTGGCTGCTATTATGAGAGGTTTTGAGAACTTCATCATGGATCTGGTGCTAAACCCTGATTTTGCTTTCAAACTGATGGAGTTTTCAAATAAAGTCAGCCTTGCTTATGCAAAGAGCTTCATTGACAGGGGGGTTGGCCTTTCCATTAATGAATCATGGATTGCGCCACCATTGCTTTCTCCTTCATTTTATAATGAGTTTGTTGTTGATTATGAAAAACAGCTGATTACGGATATAAAGAAACTGGGACAGAAGAATGTGGCGTTAATCAGCGGAGGGAACACAAATGAGATTCTCAAGGATATGGTGACAACAGGAACATCTCTTTTGCTTGCTGACAGCGAATGTGACCGTATTTACTATAAGAAAATCTGTCAGGAAAACAACATTCTGATGAGAGCCAGTATTTCATCAGGAATAGTGGAAGATGGTGATGAAGAAGTCATGAAACAAAAAGCTTATGAAGTTATCAATGACTGCATTGATTATCAGAAGTTCATATTCGGTTGCGGTATTGTAAGCTATGACACTAAACCTGAAAGTGTATTAAAACTAAAAAATATCGTACGCAATTACAAATATTAAGTTACTTGCACCTTCTTTTTTCTGCCGGAGGTAAGGGCTTCATTTTTTTATGAGGCTCATCCTGATACCAGTAAGCCACAGAACTGTAATCATTGGCTTTATCATTAGCATGACCATGTTCAATTGATACCCTGATATTTTTTGTAAAGGGAATCGGATCAAGCACATGATATCTGTATACGCAGACCTTTCCTGCATCGTGATGTTTATTGGTATTGTCATTAATTTCACTCCATGGCTGTCCGCAGTATTGATGACTGACTTTCTGCATTCCCCAGGCATGACATAAATAGTCTTCGCTTCCTGTGCCGTGTAAATCAGGAGGCCAGGAGTCACGATTTCGGTCAACAAAAATCATATCATCTCCTTCACCCCACCATCCGCCTTCAAGATTGTCAATACTCATATTGGTTCCGATATAGTGGCCTCTGCCAACAGCTTCAAGGATTTCATAATTATCTTTATCAGAAAGGTTTTTCCCGTCACTTTCAATCGCTTGCATAGGATTTTCTCTTTTGAAGTGAGCATGTAAATAAACAGTTTCTTCAGGCAGAGACGGGTGCTCCTCGTAATCAATGTAAAAATACATCACTATGTTTTTCACCTGTTCATTTCTGATTACTATCTTCGCATTTTTTCTAAATGGCATAGGTAACCAGCAATTCATGGCAATACGGGAATTCACCTGCCCTTCAATGGCCTGATTACAGGAGGTACTGAAGAATGCGCATTCATATGTATAGGCTCTCCCGTGTCCCAAACCGAAAAAGTCTCCCAACGGACAAAGGACAGAAGGCTCTTCCTCATTATCCCAGTAAATCATCAGTACAGTATTTCTTAATGCCCATATGTCAAAATCTCGAGTGTCATCAGGTCCCCATGGGCCAAAGACAGTACACCAGATATGGCTTATCTTTCCAGGACCTTTAATATCGGCAATGATTCTTTCCTCATGACCGCTTATTGTGATGGCATCAGCATTTCCTCCTGTTTTATCGTAAGAACTGATTCTTTTCGCTTTGAAGTTCTTTTGTGTGGTTAAATGGTCTAAAGAGTTGATATTCATCTTGTCACCTCCGCAAATTAGTAATAATATGTAATCATTATATATCAAATTAAACAAGAGGTTTTACATGAATATTGGAATCATAGGATTTGGATTGAGAACACAGGGCCTTTTGAAGCTCATTATAGAAGAAAAACTTGATGTGAAAGTGGTTTCTGTATGTGATATAAAGGAAGAAAATCAGGTGATGGACGATTTAAAGAAAATCACAGCTGACATCAGCGGAGTTACCTTTTATCACAATGAGGATGATATGCTTGACATTGAAAGACTTGATGGTGTCCTTCTAGCTACAAGATGCTCACTTCATACAAAAATGGCGATTAAGGTATTGAAAAAGAATATCCCTTTATATCTGGAAAAACCTGTCGCAACAACACTCCAGGACCTGGATACTCTTCAAAAGGAATGTAAAGGCAAAGAGCATTTGATCGTGGTGTCTTTTCCGCTTAAAACAAGTAAGCTTGCACGGTTTTCAAGAGAACTTATTGAGCAGGGGAAAGTGGGAAAGATTTCTCAGATACAGGCATGGAACAATGTACCTTATGGAGGGGTCTATTATCACAGCTGGTACAGAGATGATAAAGAGACCGGAGGGCTGTTCCTTCAGAAAGCTACACACGATTTTGACTGTATCAATTTTCTGATTGACGAAAAACCGGTGGATATCTGTGCGATGTCATCAAAAGTCATTTTCAGAGGGGAAAAGAGAGAGGGCTTGAAATGTGTTGACTGTGAAGATAACACAACCTGCGAAGAAAGCCCATATTATCTTGAGAATAAAGCAGATGAAAATGTGATGGGAGAATACTGCTGCTTTGCAGTTGATACCGGAAATCAGGATTCCGGAAGTGCTATCATACGTTATGAAAGCGGTGTACATGCCTGTTATACCCAGAATTTTGTCGCCAGAAAAAAAGCAGCCGGAAGAGGGGTAAGGGTCATCGGCTATCATGGAACACTGGAATTCGACTGGTACACAAATGAAATCAAAGTGTTTTCTCACCAGACAGGAGCCAATGAAACATATCAGTTCAATGCAAAGAATCAATCCCATTTCGGAGGAGATCTTGTATTGATTGAAAACTTCATCAACATAATGAAGAAAAAAGAGGATTCAATTTCCACTATTGAAGATGGAATAGAAAGCGCAAGAATGTGTCTTGCAGCTGCCAAGTCTGATAAAAACAGGGAGTTTGTTAAAATCTAGGTATTATTTTCCGGTAAGATTTCTGTAAAATCGATTTCAATCATTTTTTTTACAGTACTGAATTTTCTGTACTCTATTTTGACTGCATCAAGCATTTTCTTGGAGGCTTTAACGATATCTGACAGCTCATATTTATCAGAAAGATAAACAATTCTCTTTATTCCTGACTGTATGATTGATTTTGTGCACTCATTACAGGGGAATAATGTGGTATAAAGAGTTGAACCTGATATGTCCGAACTGATGCGGTTCAAGATGGCATTCAGTTCTGCGTGGCAGACATACGGATATTTAGTTTCAAGAAAATCTCCTTCTGATTCCCAGGGAAAAGACTCGTCCTGAATTCCGACAGGAAATCCGTTATATCCGACTGCGACAATCTTGTTACTGCTGTTCACGATGCAGGCACCGACCTGTGTGCTGGGATCTTTGCTGCGCATGCCTGACAGTAAAGCAATTCCCATAAAATACTCATCCCATGATATATAATCTTTTCTTTTCATATAATACACCCCATGTTTGATATATAGATTATATCACAAACAGTAATCTGAAACACAGTCCTGAAAAGATTGTCTGCTTCCCTCAATATTTATAAATATTGCAATTTGCTCAGTAATATATTAATATATATCTTGCCTGCGCTCATAGCTCAATTGGATAGAGCGTTTGACTACGGATCAAAAGGCTTCGGGTTCGACTCCTGATGGGCGCGCCAAAAAGGTACTTGAAAACAGTACCTTTTTCATTTAGTCAGAGTGTTGCGGAATGAGGGAATGCATGATATGAATCAGTATTTGATGAAGGCATATAAATATAATGGAAAAGAGCATTATGAACAACCGCTTGAGTTATTTGAAATTGGAAGTGACTTCATTTCTTTAAAAGGAGCAATCGGGAGACAGCTGACGCATCATACAAGAAACAGGATCTTTACATTCGATAAGAAAACAATTGAGTATTTCTTTTTTGAAAGATGGTATACAGCTGCTTTTGTATTCAATGATGAGGGAATCTGTGATTATGTCTATTGTAATGTCTGCTTACCTTCTGAGCTGAAGGGCAACACTGTAAGCTTCATTGACCTCGATGTTGATGTCATATATGAAAAAGGCGAAATCAAGGTAGTCGACCTGGATGAATTTGAAGAGAACAGTAAAATCTATCAATATCCTGAAGCGCTCATACAGCAGGTGAAAAAGACGACAGAGCAGCTGAAAACTGATATTGCATGTAAAAAACACCCGTTTGATTTATACATTATATAATTAGTCAATAAAAATTATATATTTCATAGTTGTTTCACTTAAAAACTTGGTATAATTATTTTGTAAAGGTATAATATTATATAAAATGCAATTGATTACATCATATTTACAAATCATTTTATATTGTATATACTATTAAATAGTTTAAACAAATAATAGGTATGGGAGAGTTATTATGAATAAGAAAATAGTATTGGTATTAGTCATTACATTATTAGCAGCTTTTGCTTTTGTTGCGTGTGATCAGTCAGCTGAATATTTGGCTATGGAATCAAAATTACCAGACAGAGTTTACGCAGTAGAAAATGCATATGAAATCAGTTATGAAACAGTCGTAAAATTTGGTAAAGATGTTAATTATCCTCTTATGACAAAAATGGAAAATCTTTCAAAATCAAGAGTTATCAATGGTGCTTTATCAACCAGAGGTGTAAAAATCGGATCTGATACCGATGGTAATCCGGGAATGGTTTTTGACAGCTATGAAGTATTGTTCCAGACTCCTGATCTTTTATCAATCAAATTCTATGCAGCGGATAAAATGAACGCTCAGGATGAATCAGTTAATTTCCTTTTTGCAGCAGGTAAAGACGGGAAGCTGTTCATGAATGTTGCTAATATTTTTGGAAAATCAGAAACAAACACAAACATGGATGCATTATTTTCAGTCTTTAACAGCTACAGAGAACTACAGGGTATGGAAGAAATCACACTTAACGAATTCTACTTTGCTGTAGTAGCATTTAAAGGGGACGATGCAAAAACAATGGATATCATCATCTCTTACTTGAAAACAGAACAAAACGAAGTTATCATCCCATTTGCCGAAGTGATAGATTATCTGTTACCAGAAGATGTTGAGTTCTTTGCCTTTGCCAATTAATCAAAAATCAGAAAGAGGTCGTTAAGACCTCTTTTTTTTATCTAAAAATATCTTTTCGAACTTGTGTTATTTAAATCATTCTTAAGTAACTGTATGAAAAGTCGTTAAAATCAGGGGAATAAAAATTTTTGAAATGGAGAATACTGATGCATTGTTTTCAGGTTTTAACAGCTTTAGAGAATTACACGGCATAAAAGAAATCACATTAAATGAATTCTGTTTTACTGCAATTGCATTTAAAGGTGATAATACAAAAACAATGGATATCATCATCTCTTATATGGCAGTATTTGCCATATTAAGGCATTTTTCATACTTTTCATTTGCAAAACCTTCACGGAATGATATATAATGTAAATATCACTTTGTGATTGTTAAAAAAACATATCAAATACATAAAAGGAGGGATATTATGGCTTTTTTTGAGAAACTTGGAAAACAGGCAAATAGCCTTGTTGAGACAACCAGAGTCAATAGCAGTATCAATACAGAAAAAAACAATATTAAGAAATTATATGCAGAAATAGGCGAGAAAGTTTACAATGTATATGACAAAGAAGGTAAAGTTGAAAACGATTTGATGGAGTTTTGTGAACTCATAAAGCAGTCAAATGAAAAGATTGCCGAGCTTCAGGAAAAACTACTTGAAATTAGTGGTAAAAAACTTTGCGTAAAATGTGAAAAAGAAATCGAAAGAGAAGTTGTTTTCTGTCCACACTGTGGAGAAAAACAAGAATAATATAAAACCGTCTCATGACGGTTTTTTTATTTTATCAGTTTTATATATCTAATGCTGTTTTTTCCATAACATGCAGATTCAAAGAACCCGCACTTTGAAAGAAAGTAAGTGTATTTCTGCCATGTTGGCTCAACATCTGTAAACCAGACCTTAGCTTCCGGAAACCGCTTAATTAAAAAATCAATCGCCTTTTTACCGATGCCGATATTCTGATATTCCGGAAGGATGAATAGCCTGTCCAGCTGATAATTATGGGCTCCGATTTTATATACAAGAAATCCTCCGATTAAAGATCCGTTAAAAAGTATTTTAAACAAATAAGCTGATGTCATCGCCTGAAAAAGCCAGTTATAGTCATTATAGCCTTCTGGTAAAGTAGTCTTAGCATTTAAAAAAGCCTGTTCAGAAACTTTTACAAGATAAGAAACATCTTCCGGATGTGCTCTTTCAAAATTAATCATTTAGTCACCTTACACCTTACATACTTCTAATATATCACAGTTACACCAAAGGCTTCAAGATGGACTGTTTTTTTAACAGGAACCAGTATGTTTATACTGACATTATAGTCATTATAGTTAAGCACAAACAGTGCTTTTTTATCACCATATTCTCTGTAAACAGTTTCAACGCCTTCCACGGCCTTATCTACTAACTTCGTTGTCTGAATGTTTTCGGTAATCACCTTCAATACTTTCTGATAAGTATCAACATCAGTATGACAACCCATATAATAGACAGTTCCTTTTCCGACACTGTTTTTAGTAATGCAAGGACTGTTCTTATAAAAACAGTCATCATAAGCAGCCAGGACTTCACAGTCTTTCTGATCTATGATGTCAGCCCAGACAGCAGCAAGACTGTCTCCTGTCACACCTTTTATTTTAATCATGTCTTTCCCAAGTGCATCATAGTTTATCACATCAATACCAGCAAGCTCTCTAAAATAACCCGGAATTGTCAATCCGTTAATCTTGTTATATTCGTCTCTGTTTCCCGATCTGAAAGTAATAAGTGCATTACCACCGTTTTTCACATATTTTCTTAGCATTTCTGCATTTTCTGCAGTGGAAATATTATAAGCTGGAATTATAACAAGTTTATATTTGCTTAAATCATGAGAAAAATCAGTCACATCACAGTTTATGTTCAATTTACTTAATGCAATATGCATATAAGACAGAATCTGATTATAATCAAAACCTTGTGAATGCCATTGATAATCATGAGACCAGACATTATCAAATGAACGTATCATACAAACTTCTGATACATTTTCAGTCCGGTCAATGATGCTTTCAAGCGTTTTAAATTCGGCTCCGACCTGCTTGATGATTTTATAGCGGTCTCTTCCTATTCCATCATGGTCGAGAATACCATGCCAGTACTGTTCGGTTCCAAAAAGGCAGGGTCTCCACCTGAAATATAGAATCCCGTCAGCTCCGTGAGCTACAGCCTGATAAGTCCATAATCTTAACTGCGCAGGATCAGGTGCTCTCCCCATGAAGTTCCAGCCACCAGGGCCACTGCTCATTTCCATAATCCAGAATTTCCTGTTTTTATAGCCTCTCATCATATCATGCTGAAAAGAAACTTCCATGATGTCATCAAAAGGTCCGTGAACAATATTTGGATAGCAATCCCATGAAACAAAATCATATAGTTTGGCATGTTTATTGTAATCGATGTCGTAGAACTTGGCCATGAAGTTATGGGTAATCGGGACTGTCACCCCGTTTTCTCTCAGAACCTCAATCTGAAGCGCTGCATAATCATCAACTGACTGAGAAGCAAACCTGCAGTAATCCAGCCAGAGTCCGGGATTGTGTGCCAGCATTTTACCTTCTTTGTAATCGCATACGGTATGTCTTGGAATGATAACACTTTCAAAAGAATAATAGGTTTGACTCCAGAAAGCCATTCCCAGTTTTTCATTAAGATTTTCTATGGTTTCATATTTGTTTTCAAGATATTTCTGAAACGCTTTTTCACAGTCATCACAATAGCATCTTACTGTGTTGTGACAACCAAACTCATTATCAAGCTGCCAGGTGACCACGGTTTTATTGTTTTTATAGTGATTGGCCATTGCCTTGACGATTTTCTTGGTATACTCTTTGTAGGTTTCGTTATTGAAGCAGTAGTGTCTTCTGCTGCCATATCCTCTGACATGGCCATATTCATCAATCGGGTAAATATCAGGGTATTTGTCCATCAGCCATTTCGGAGGAGTCGCTGTTGGGGTACAAAGAACAACCTTGATATTGCTTTCTTCAAATAGACTGATTATTTTATCAAGCCATTCAAAATGATACTCATTTTCAACGGGTTCCATTTTAGTCCACGCGAATTCTGCCAGTCTGACAATATTGAAGTTTGCCTGCTTCATTAATCTTATATCTTCAGCCCATCTGTCCTCAGGCCAGTGCTCGGGGTAATAATCTACTCCAAAGTGCATATATTTCTCCTTTTACTAATGTTCTCTTGACTATATTATACAATTAATTATAATTTAGTATAGAGGTAAACATGAAGCAATATAAATATTTTAAAGGTGGAGTCAAGGTACCACACTATAAGAACTCAGAAAATGCTGAAACCAAAATCATGCCAATTCCAGATATAATCGAAATCCCTATGCTACATCATATCGGCGCACCATGCGTACCATTGGTTAAGGTTGGAGACTATGTCATGGTTGGCCAAAAAATTGGAGACAGTGATAAATTCATCAGTTCACCGGTTCATACAGGAGTATCAGGAACAGTCAAGAAAATCAGTTCAGTGCTATTCCCTAATGGAATGAATGTGCAGTCGGTTGTCATTGAAACTGATAAAAAGCAGGAAATTCACCCGGATGTAAAACCTCCGGTTATTGAGTCCAGAGAAGATTTTATTAAAGCAATAAGAGAATCCGGTCTTGTCGGACTTGGAGGGGCAGGCTTTCCTACTAATGTAAAATTGAATCCACCTCCAGGAAAAACAGTGGACTATCTACTGATTAACGGAGCTGAGTGTGAACCATACATCACCTCTGACTACAGGGAAACCATAGAAAACTCCTGGAACATCATCAGCGGAATCAATATTATCATGGAGTATCTTGAAATTGATAAAGTCATTATCGGTGTTGAGGATAACAAACCTGTTTCAGTTGATGTCCTGACTGATATTGCCAAGACAAGTGACAAAATTGATATCATGTCATTGAAATCAAAGTATCCTCAGGGAGCCGAGAAAATGCTGATTTATGCACTGACCGGGAGAATTGTTCCTGCGGGGAAGCTGCCGCTTGATGTAGGTGTCATTGTTTTGAATGTTGCTTCTGTCTCATTCATTGCAGAGTATATAAAAACCGGAATGCCATTAACTAAAAAAAGAATTACCATTGATGGAGGAGCTGTGAATACTCCTTCTAATATTGAAGTTTTTGTGGGAACCTATATTAAAGAAGCTATTCAGTTCAGTGGCGGTTTTAAGGAAGTCCCGAAAAAGATTTTGATGGGAGGACCAATGATGGGAGTCAGCCAGTTTAACCTGGACTCACCCATTTTGAAACAGAATAATGCCATTCTTGCTTTTAACGAAAAACAGAGTATTTTACCGGAACAGACACCTTGCATTAAATGCGGACGTTGTGTCAGAGCCTGTCCGATGAATTTAATGCCAGTCTATTTTGATATATATCATCAATACAAAGATGTTGAACAATTGGAAAAACTGGATATTATGAGCTGTATTGAATGTGGTTCCTGCTCTTTTGTGTGTCCTGCCAACAGATATTTAGTTCAGTCAATCAGAAATGGAAAAGCATTAGTAAAAGCAGGGGGAAGTAAAAAATAATGAATAAAACATTAACCGTTAATTCTTCACCTCACATAAAAGACTCAATAAATACAACCAATATCATGTTGGATGTCATTATTGCTTTAATACCCGCCATGATCATTAGCATTTATCTGTTTTCATATATTGCAGCAGTCATCATTGCTGTGACAGTGGTATCATCTGTCTTTTTTGAGTGGATATATAATCTGGCCACGAAACAGAAACAATCTGCAGGTGATTTAAGTGCAGTTGTGACAGGTATTTTGCTGGCATTGAATCTTCCGCCATCAGCTTCATCAATATGGTTAGGGGCAGTAGGTTCATTAATTGCTATCATCATTGTCAAAATGATATTTGGCGGAATCGGACATAATATCTTCAATCCTGCCATGGCAGCAAGAGTATTTCTGACAGTCGCTTTTTCCAGTCAGATGACTTCCTGGATTTCTACAGGAGCAGATGCTGTTTCGACAGCAACACCGCTAGCTATGGCCGGTAATGGAATCGTTACAAGCAATCTTGACTTGTTTCTGGGAAATGTCCCCGGCTGTATCGGAGAGACAAGTGCACTTGCACTTCTGCTGGGACTTGCATGGTTATTGATCCGGAAAATCATTACATTGGATATACCGCTTACCTATGTGGCTACAGTAGCTGTCTTTGCCTTGTTAATCGGACAGGACCCATTGTTTCATATTCTGTCCGGAGGGTTGCTGATTGGTGCTGTTTTCATGGCGACTGATTATGTTACTTCTCCAATGACCAGAAAAGGTAAAATCATTTTCGGATTTGGCCTGGGAATCATCACCATGGGAATAAGGGTATACGGTAATCTGCCTGAAGGCGTTTCGTTTGCCATCCTGTTTATGAATGTGCTTGTACCGCTAATTGACAGATACACCATTCCAAGAAGCTTTGGAGGTGTAAAAAAGAAAAATGCGTGAAATATTCAAACCAGTCATAGTACTTTTAATTGTTTGTGTCGTGATATCGTTTTTTGTAGCTTATGTTTTCAACATTACTGAGGATACGATTTCTGAAATTGAAAAAGCGGCGAATGAAAAACTGATGAGCGCTGTTTTACCTGATGGAAATCCGTTTGAGGACATCACTTTAGAGGTTGTCTCCGATGCAACCCCGACTATTTCCAGTGTTACAATAAATGCAGTTTATTCATCTCAAAAGGGATTTGTATTTAATGTCTCCACAAAAGGTTACGGTGGTGAAGTGGTTGTCTTTGTAGGAATCAATAACGATGGAACCATCAACAATGTGCAGGTGGGAAAAAACAATGAAACACCTTCTGTCGGTAAAAAAGCAGAAGAAAAAGATTTCACAGGCAGATTTATCGGAATAGATTCAAAACAGAATCTGAAAGAGAATGTAGATACAATCAGCGGAGCCACCATCACAACCAGAGGTGTTATTGAAGCGGTTCAGGAAGCCTGTCATTACTTTTCTTCCTATATTGAAGAAGTAAGCAAGGAGGAAAACTAAATGAAAAAACCATGGAAAGAATTTACAAAGGGAATTATCAGAGAAAACCCTATTTTTGTCCTTGTATTAGGGATGTGTCCTACACTGGCCGTCACTACTTCTGCAGAGAACGGACTTGGAATGGGAGCAGCGGCGACGGTCGTTTTACTTGGATCAAACATCGTTATTGCGCTTCTTCGAAAAGTAATCCCGGATAAAATAAGAATACCGGCATATATCACCATCATTGCAGGATTTGTAACAGTCATTCAGCTGTTATTAAAAGCCTATCTGCCTGATTTAGATAAAGCTTTAGGAATTTTCATTCCACTGATTGTTGTCAACTGTATCATTTTGGCAAGAGCTGAAATGTTTGCAAGTAAAAACAATGTGGGTTATTCCATTCTTGATGCACTTGGAATGGGTGTCGGATTTACACTGGCATTACTGCTGATTGGATCAATAAGAGAAATTCTCGGCAGTGGAACAATATTCGGAATGGATGTTTCTTTTGGAGTGATACCACAGGCGACCTTATTTATATTACCAGCTGGGGGGTTCTTGATTCTCGGCTTATTAATGGCATTATACAACAAGCTGACCAAAGGTAAATCACAGGTGGTGGATTGTGCCACATGCCCTGTACCATGCCATACAGTCAGTAAGGAGGTATCATAATGAGACAGATCCTTTTTGTTATTCTGGGAACCATTCTGGTAGAAAATTTTGTTTTAACGAAGTTTCTCGGGATTTGCCCTTTTTTAGGAGTTTCCAAAAAAATGGACTCAGCACTTGGCATGAGTGGAGCAGTTGTCTTTGTCATGACTTTTGCATCTGCAGTCACCTGGGTCGTCAATGAATATGTATTAGTAAAGTTTGGACTTGAATATCTTCAGACTATTGCATTTATCCTGGTAATTGCTTCACTGGTTCAATTTGTAGAACTGATATTGAAAAGATTCATTAAACCTTTATATAATTCACTGGGGATTTATTTACCTTTAATCACAACCAACTGTGCAGTATTAGGGGTAGCTCTTCTGAATATTCAAAACAGTTTCAGTTTCGGTATGGCTGTTCTATATGGATTTTCTGCAGGGTTAAGCTTTATGTTTGCATTGATACTTTTTTCTGGAATCAGAGAAAAGCTTGAAACATGCAATGTCGCAAAAAGTTTTAAAGGATTACCGATTGCACTCGTGACTGCTGCATTTATTGCCCTGTCATTCATGGGGTTTCAAGGCATGTTTGCCTTTTAAGGAGAGTTAAGGAATGTTACAGAGTATTTTAACGGCAATTGCCGCAATAGGAATAATAGGACTTCTTTTTGGTGTGGCACTTTCAATTGCCTCAAAAGTATTTGCCGTTAAGACTGATCCCAAAATTGAAGAAGTCAGAGGTGTTTTACCTGGAGCCAACTGCGGAGCCTGCGGATATGCAGGATGTGATCAGTATGCAGAAGCGGTTGCCAAGGGAGATGCGCTGATTACATTATGTACAGTCGGAGGACAAAAAGTAATCAATGATCTGTCTGTGGTCATGTGTGTCGAGGCGGAAGAAACAACCAGACAGGTGGCACGGGTTCTTTGCAGAGGCACTTTTGAGAAAACAGAAAAAGAATATGCTTATACCGGAATTAAGACATGTACTGCTGTAAATGCCATGTATAACGGGGACAGTTCATGCTCGTTTGGCTGCCTTGGACTCGGAGACTGTGTCAATGCCTGTGAATATAATGCCATAAACATAAGTGAAGGAGTAGCTTTCATTGTAGAACAGAATTGTGTCGCCTGCAAAAAATGTGTGGCAGCATGTCCAAAGAATATTATTGTCATGGTTCCTGTAACGGCTCGTGTGACTGTAGCCTGCAGAAATACGGATCTTGGTAAAAAAGTAATGGATGCATGCAAAGTGGGATGTATCGCATGTAAGAAATGTGAAAAAGCCTGTCAGTTTGATGCCATTAAAGTCAATAACGGATTAGCTGTCATTGATTATGACAAGTGTACTAATTGTGAGGATTGTGTTAAAGTCTGCCCAACAAAGACTATTAACATATTTGTTCAATAATTAATCAGAATATATTCATAAGAATTCCATAATTCAATGTTATTCTATGTTCAAGGAGAATAATAATATGACATTGTTTCTTGATATTGTATTTGCATGGATTGCGTTGGGATTAGCAGTATTACTGTCAATCATCATTGTATTAAGAGTTTTAAGAAAAAAGGTTTTTAAGAGCCAGAATTCATTAATCAATAAACTTGACAGAGGCTTGCGGAAATTCCATAAACCTCTTGGCATATCGATAATAGTGGTAGGACTCTATCACGGACTGTTTTCCACCGTCAGCGTTTTTTCAGTAAATCTGGGAACAGCAACCTGGATTCTCACCATTTTACTGGCTTTAACATGGCTTTTAAAAAAACAACTGAAAAAAGTGAAAAACTGGATGTTCTGGCATAGAGTACTGACACTGGTTTTTGTGGCAGTTCTGATTCTGCATATCATTGATGTAGGTGGTTTCATCGGAGTAAAGACTGCTTATCAGATTTCATTTACTCAAGAAACGCAACCACTGGCAATAGAAGCAGAGCAACTTTCACTGATTGCCAATCAAACCGGAAATGTTTATCAGGATGGAACCTATACCGGTGTGGCAGATGGGTTCAGACCGGGATTGACAGTGGAAGTCACTGTTAAAGACAACATGATTACAGATGTCAAGGTTGTTTCGCATAATGAGCAGAAATCCATGTTTTATGCAACACCCATTGAAGTCATACCAGCAGAGATCGTCAATAATCAGACCCCTTTAGTCGATTCCATTTCAGGAGCTACTTATACTTCTTATGGCATTATAAATGCTACTATCAATGCATTGTCGCAAGCTGTTATTTCGGGAGAATCATTTGATGTCCAAACTCCTGAAATCACTCAGCATATCAGAAAAAACCTCGGGAGAAACGGAAATCATTAAGGCTAAAACAATGGACTTTACAACTCAAATAATATAGAATATATATAATACAGATTAATATTTATTGGAGTTTATATACATGTCAGAAATTAATAACGAAAACGTAAAAAGGATTATTCCGATTGAAATCGAAGAAGAAATAAAAAAATCCTTTATTGAATATTCAATGTCAGTAATTGCTGACAGAGCTTTGCCAGACGTCAGAGATGGGTTAAAACCAGTGCATCGAAGAATACTCTATGCCATGATGAATCTGGGATTTCTTCCTGAAAAAAGTCACAGGAAATGTGCGACTACAGTCGGTGAAGTTCTCGGAAAGTATCACCCTCATGGAGATCAGTCTGTGTATGATGCTTTAGTCAGAATGTCACAGGATTTCTCGTTGAGATATCCATTAATCGATGGTCATGGTAACTTCGGATCACGTGACGGAGATTCTCCTGCTGCGATGAGATATACAGAGTCTCGTTTAGCTAAAATATCTGTTGAAATGCTTAACGAAATCAACAAAGATACTGTTGACTTCAAATCAAACTTTGATGATCATGAGATGGAACCGGTTGTTCTGCCATCACGATTTCCAAACCTTTTAGCGAACGGTTCCTCCGGAATTGCAGTAGGAATGGCTACGAATATTCCTCCTCATAATCTGACAGAGTTAATTGACGGTATAAATGCGCTTATTGGGAATCCAGAGCTGGAAGTAGATGACTTGATGCAATATATTAAAGGCCCGGATTTTCCGACTTACGGATCAATTATAGGTCGCAGTGGAATCAGGCAGGCCTATGCTACTGGAAGAGGCAGAATTCTGGTCAGAGGAAAAGTAGAGGTTGAGGAGACTTCGAGCAGAACCAGAATCATTGTGAAGTCACTTCCATACCAGGTAAACAAAGCCAGACTGATTGAAAAAATTGCAGAACTTGCGAAAGATAAGAAAATTGACGGGATTGCAGGAATCAATGATGAGTCAGACAGAAATGATGATGTCAGAATTGTCATCCTGCTGAAAAGAGATGCCAATGTCAATGTAGTACTTAACAGATTATATAAGCACACACAGATTCAGGATGCTTTCAATGCTAATATGCTGGCACTCATTCCAACAGAAAACAAAGGATATGACCCAAGAATACTGACATTGAAGCAGATGCTTGAACAATACATTGAATATCAGAAGGAAGTTATCAGAAGAAGAACAAAATTTGATCTTGACAAAGCTGAAGCAAGAGCTCATATTCTGGAAGGTCTTATAAAAGCAGTTGATATACTTGATGCGATAATCAGCACTATCAGAAAATCTAAAAACGAACCTGAAGCTAAGCAGAAACTGATGGATGACTTTGAATTCTCAGACAGACAGGCACAGGCCATTGTTGACATGAGACTCGGAAGACTGACAGGACTTGCCATTCTGGAGCTGCAGAAAGATTATGAAGAAATATGTGAAAAAATAAAGTATTACAGATCCATTCTTATTGATGATGATATTGTAAAAGGAATCATTAAAGATGAACTTGAAATAATCAGAAAGAAATTCGGTGATGAGAGAAGAACTGAAATCACGATTGATGAAGCGGACTTTGAAGACGAAGACCTGATTGAAGAACAGAATGTTGTCATTACAAGAACTCATTTCGGATATGTGAAGAGACTTCCTGTTGACACCTATACAAGTCAAAGAAGAGGCGGAAAAGGAATCACCGGGTTAAGCACCAGAGAAGAAGATTTTGTTGTGGACTTATTTACCACCACAACACACACTAATCTGCTGTTTTTCTCAAACTTCGGGAAAATTTATACAATCAAAGGATATCAGATACCTGAAGTGGGGAGAACTGCCAAGGGAATGGCCATTGTCAATCTGCTTGAACTTGATGCCAGTGAAAAAGTGACTGCAGTCATTCCTGTCAAGGAATTTGAAGAAGGCATGTATCTGTTCATGGCAACGAAAAACGGTGTAGTCAAGAAGACTCCGCTGACAGATTTCCTGAATATCAGAAAATGTGGAATCATTGCTGTGACTTTAAGAGATGATGATGAACTGATTGATGTGAAACTGACTGATGGCACAAAGAATATCATGATGGCTACATACAAGGGAATGTCTATCAAATTCAATGAAGAGGATGCCAGAGCCATGGGCAGGAATGCCCAGGGAGTAATGGGAATAAGACTTGACCAGGATGACTTTGTTGTGTCAATGGAAGTGGTTTCTGATGATCAGACCATGCTTGCTGCAACTGAAAAAGGATTTGGAAAGAGAACATTCATTGATGAATATCCTCTGCAGAAGAGAGGCGGAAAAGGTGTTTTGACATATCGGGTGACAGATCGCACAGGCAATGTCATTGGAACGAAAATAGTGACAGATGAGGATGATGTCATGCTGATTTCAATAAAAGGAATCATCATAAGAATCAATGCCTCAGAAATCAGTATTTTAGGAAGAGCGACTCAAGGTGTCACACTCATGAGAATTGAAGAGGATAATGAGGTCGTCTCACTGGCAAAAATCATCACAGAGGACGATGAAGAAAAAGAGTAACAGAGGGAAAGCGTAAGCTTTCCTTTTTCTTTACATTCATTTGTAATCGTATTACAATACAAATGACAAACTTCAAGGTGGTTATTATATGGAAAATATTGATATATTAAAAGAAAAAATCATAAAATTGAAAAATGAAAAGCAGGCAGTGATTGTAGCACACACTTACCAGCCAAGAGAAGTTCAGGAAATAGCGGATCTTGTTGGAGACTCATTTCAGCTGAGTAAATTCTGTGCCACAGACAGTCGCAAGCTTATTGTTTTCTGCGGAGTTCATTTCATGGCTGAAAGTGCAAAGATTCTTTCTCCGGAAAAAAAAGTTCTTTTACCTGAAATCAGTGCGGGATGTCCGATGGCTGACATGGCAAACGGGAAAGACCTGATTGCCATGAAAGAAAAGTATCCTGAGGCAAAAGTGGTCTGCTATATCAATTCAACTGCAGAAGTAAAAGCAGTCAGTGATATCTGCTGCACATCATCGAATGCTGTTGCCATTGTCAAGAGCCTGAAAGCAAAACAGGTTATCTTTGTTCCTGACCAGAATCTTGGTGCCTATGTTTCAAAATTCGTTCCTGAAACTGAGTTCATTCTATGGAACGGATACTGTCGTGTTCACCATCAGCTTGATTCTCAGGATGTATTCAATCGCAAGCAGGAACATCCTGAAGCTGTTGTGGTCATGCACCCTGAATGCAGAGCAGAAACACTTGAGTTTGCTGACTTTGTCGGCAGTACAAAAGCAATAATTGATTATGTGTTAAACAGTGATGAAGAGGAATTCATCATAGCCACTGAAACAGGAGTCATTGATCGAATCAACATGCTTGATCCTTCCAAGAAACTTTATCTGGCAAATGAAAGACTTCTTTGCAGAAACATGAAAAAAACCAATCTTGAAAAAGTGTTATTGTCTCTGGAGAAAGAACAGTATGAGATAGATTTGGATACAGAAATTATGGATAAGGCAAGAGGATGCTTAGAAAGAATGCTTGAGGCAGTTAAATGAAAAGATATATTGTCGGGATTGACGAAAATATTGAAACAGTCTGTACCGATGTCCTGATTATCGGAAGTGGAATAGCCGGTGTATACACAGCGCTATGCATCAGTGAAAATGTTGATGTGACCATTTTAGCAAAAGAAGAGATTGATATCAGCAATTCAGCACTGGCACAAGGCGGGATAGCTGTTTCACTTGGAGAAGAAGATTCTCCTAAATTTCATCTTGATGATACATTGTTTGCAGGAGCAGGGCTTTCTGACAGGGAAATGGTCTGGCATCTTGTGAATGAGGCAAAAGATAATATTAAGAACCTCGTCGATTTAGGAGTCCGGTTTGATATGACCGGAGGAGTCCTCGATCTTACAAAAGAGGCAGCACACAGCCAGAGAAGAATTATCCATGCAAAGGACTTCACAGGGAAAGAAGTCTGCGACAAATTGATTGCAAGTTCTAAAAAAAGAAAGAATATAAAATTACTTGAGAAAATGTATGCCATTGACATTATTATTGAGGAAAACAAATGTAAGGCAACCATCGTTCTTGATCAGAAAACAGGAAAGAAGATCCTGTTTAAGAGCAAATATGTAGTCTGTGCTTCAGGGGGGTTTGGTCAGCTGTATGAGGTTACTTCAAATCCAATCATTGCTACCGGAGATGGCATGGCTATGGCTTACCGTGCAGGAGCAACTTTGACAGACATGGAGTTTGTGCAGTTTCACCCCACTGTTTTATATCATAAAAAGGATAAGAGCTTTCTGATATCTGAAGCAGTCAGGGGAGAAGGAGCTGTTCTTCGGAACTGCTTTGGAGAACGCTTCATGCATAATTATGATGAGCTTAAGGAATTGGCACCCAGAGATGTTGTAGCCCGCTCCATTTTCAAGGAAATGGAAAAAACTCAGTCTGAATGTGTTTATCTTGATATTTCATTTAAAGACAGAGAATATCTTGAGAAGCGATTTCCGAAAATATTTGCAACCTGCCTTAACTTGGGGATTGATATTTCCAAAGACTATATTCCGGTCGCTCCGGCTGAACATTACTGCATGGGAGGAATAAAGACAGATATGTCCGGAAAAACCCAGATTAAAAATTTCTATGCCTGTGGCGAAGTCGCCTGCACAGGGATTCACGGAGCAAACAGACTTGCCAGTAATTCTCTTTTAGAGGGACTGGTATTCGGGAAACGAATTGCCAATGATATCAGCATGAATCACCTGAAGGAGAAACTCGATGACAAGCAGTATATTATAGATGATAAGGGTGATAATTATTCTCAACCGGTTTCTGAGGTAGAAAAAAGAATTAAAAAAGCCATGAATTCAAAAGTAGGGATTGTCAGAAATGAAAGTGGTCTTTTACAGGCAAAACAGGTCATTGATAAAACACTGCAGGTTCTTGATCAATATAAGTTTGACTCCATGGCGCAGATACAGACTATCAATATGGCGACAATTGCAAAAATTGTGGTGGCAGCAGCTTTGAAAAGAACGGAAAGCAGAGGGGCTCATTTCAGATCTGATTTTGATCAGCCGGATGATCAATGGATGATTCACATCGATAATACAAGAAAGGAAATAGATGATGAAACTTTCGAATTTAATGATTGATGATATTATCATAAACGCGTTGAAAGAAGATATGCCATTCGGTGATGTTTCAACTGATAATCTTTTTAACGGGGATGAACAGAGTGAAGGCAGACTAATCGCCAAGCAAGAAGGTGTGTTAGCCGGACTTGAGGTCTTCAAAAGAGTTTTTGAACTGATTGACAACATGGTCGTTGTTGATTTGTACTTCAATGATGGTGATAAGGTTAAAAACAAAGATGTTATCGGTATGATCAAAGGCAGTACAAAAAGCATTTTAAAAGGTGAAAGAACGGCTCTTAATATTCTTCAGAGAATGTGCGGAATTGCCACAAAAACAAATATGCTGGTAGAAGCCATTAATAACAATAAGATAAGGCTTGCTGACACAAGAAAAACAACACCTAATTTACGGGTACTTGAGAAATACGCTGTAACTATGGGGGGAGGATCAAACCACAGGTTTTCATTGTCAGATGCAGTCATGCTTAAAGATAATCACATCAAAGCAGCAGGAGGAATATCCAAGGCAGTGAATACTGTACGGAACAGAATTCCACACACGATGACAATCGAAGTGGAAGTGGAAACCTTGGAGCAGGTCAAAGAAGCAGTTGAAGCTAAAGCTGACATCATCATGCTCGATAATATGGACAAGAAAACAATGAAGGAAGCGATTACAATAATCAATAAAAAAGCACTGGTTGAAATTTCAGGGAATATTGATTTGAATAACATTTCAGAAAGGGTTTTTGAGGGGATTGACATTATATCATCAGGAGGGATTACTCATTCTGTACCTGCTATGGATATCAGTCTCAAATTCTGATATAGGCTTGTCCACAGTTCGCAAAAAAGCAGTGATTTTATCCACAAAATCGAAGTATATTTATAAAAGTTATCCACAGAAAAACACGTAATATAAAAAGTCAATATTCAAAACGACAGAAAAGCCCTAAATATGGGCTTTTTGTGATGTAAAAGTTATCAACAGGAAACTATGCACAACTGTGGAAAGTTTTTTGACAAACAAGGCCTGAAATCCCGAAAACAAGGCGTTTAAGAGGTTTTCCACAGATATCGTATAGTTTTCCACAAACAAATGTTCAATGAAATTCTCCTGTAATGAAACTTTTTATCAAACCTTTCCGTCTAATGGGTATATATGTACTAATATATTAGGACAAACGCATCAAATTGAATAGTGAATATAAAAAAAGCGAGATTTCATCAGAGTCTGTTACCTGTGATGAGTTCTCGCTTT
>JAFGUQ010000130.1 GCA_016938455.1 Clostridia bacterium | reverse complement strand
TTAGCTGATGGCAAATAAATTAAATGTATATGAAATTCTACGAAAACGGGAGAAAAACAGAGGAAATAAATAGATATATGAGAGAGGGAATATGTCAGAATTATTAGAAGCATTAGGTAAATCAAATGTCAATTTAGTTATTTTATCGTTGATCAGCATTGTTTTGGTTATCGCCGTATTCTTGATTATCCGAGAACTTGTATGCTGGTATTATAAAATCAATCAAATCACAAAACTCTTATCAGACATATCCAAGAAACTGGATCATTGTCAAATCATGAATGAATCAGTATCTGATGGAGAAATGAGTCAAACAAAACCATTGACAATCACAGAGACTCTTTCTGAATGATAATAAAGAGTCAGCACTTGAAATGCAAAAGAATTTCCGGTAATTGTCGAAACAGTAAATAGTGACATATTCATTTTTATATTAATGAGGTATATGATGAAAGAGTACTGGGATACAAGATATATGGAAGGCGGTATGATATGGGGGAACACTCCCAGCCAATCCGCATTGCATGCCAATGACATATTTAAGTCGAATCATGTTAACAGTATTCTGGTTCCAGGTTCCGGGTATGGGAGACATACTTCATATTTCTTCAAGCAGGGATATCATGTAGAGGGAATTGAAATTTCAAAAGAGGCTATCAGACTGGCCAGAACACTGCATCCCGAGATCACATATTATAATGGCTCTGTTCTTGACATGCCTTTTTCAACTTTAAAGTATGATGCCATCTACTGTTTTAATGTGCTTCATCTTTTCATGGAGAAAGACAGACACAAGTTGATAAAATTATGTATGGAAGCTCTTATTGAACATGGGATTGCATTCTTTACGGTATTTTCTGAACAAGAGCCTAGTTTCGGCAACGGCAGTGAATCAGAATTAAACACATTTGAAAGCAAACCAGGAAGACCAGTACACTATTTTTCGGAAGATGATCTTCTAACTCATTTCAGTGATTTTGAAGTCATGGAAACAAATCTAATCAGAGATAATGAAAATCATGGGGATATCGGGGAGCATGAGCATATTCTAAGGACAATCTGTGTCAGAAAAATATGATAAGTGATTATTCAAGCAACTCTTTTATCAGATTAGGACAAACGCATCAAATTGAATAGTGAATATAAAAAAAGCGAGATTTCATCAGAGTCTGTTACCTGTGATGAGTTCTCGCTTT
>JAFGUQ010000129.1 GCA_016938455.1 Clostridia bacterium | reverse complement strand
ATTGGAAAACTAAGAGAAAAAGGGATTTTCATCATTGGAAGCGGAAATATTGTTCATAATCTTAGAAATGTGAGTTTTGATATAGATAGCGGATATGACTGGGCTATTGAATTTGATCAATATATCAGAGACCTAATTCTGAAAAAAGAGTTTAAAAAGGTCTTAACTTACCACACTAAAGGACAAGCGGCGAAATTATCTGTTCCGACCACTGACCACTTTGATCCTCTGCTGTACGTTCTCGGCGCTGCTACCGAAAAGGATGATGTGACAGTGTTCAATGAGGCACAGATTAATGGCTCACTTTCAATGACCAGTTATATTTTTGAAGTAAAACAGGCTTAAAATATCAGAATTCAGAAATATTTCATGTTTTTTCAGATAACAGGCTTAATTACTTGTCTGTTCATATTGACTTTATATTTTTGGAATCATATTATTATAGTAGTACACAAAATCTGAATATTTTGAAAGGGGAAAATAATGAAAAAAATAACCGTCTATTTATTAATCATCACTTTGATTTGTATGATGGGAATCCCGGTATTTGCGGGTCTTTCAAATCCGACTATCGGAATCAATGTTCTCTTGAATCAAGAAGTTACAAAAGATATTTTATCTGATCTTCAATCTCATGGAAAAGTGCAGAATATCATTTATGAAATCAATGCCGTTACCATGAAAATAAAGTCAGATGAACTCATAAACATAAGAAGTTTACCGTTTGTTGTATCAGCTAATCCTGATGCAGCACGTAATGGAGCACCGATTGATACCATATCAGCAGAAAATATGCTTGATGGAGCTGGCACATGGAACCTTGATGCCATCAATGTAACAGAACCTGGGTTTAACAACAGGCAGGTAGACTACGATGGTTCAGGGGTATATATTGCAGTTTTAGATACCGGGTTACTGGATTCATGGCGTCAATATTTTCCTGAAGAAAGAATCGCTGAGGAGTATGCCATTTCTTTTGGTGGCGGAGGGGGAGAAACAGGAACAGTCTCAACACAGCCAAACAAATGGCAGCATGATCAGAATTCTCACGGAACACATGTCACCAGTACGATTTTAGGATATAGCATGTATGGAAATCCTGTAAATGGGGTAGCACCGATGGCTACAATCATTCCTGTCAAAGTTTTAAATCAGAACGGTTCTGGCTGGTCATCAGTCATTGCTGCTGGAATTACTTATGTCGCAGATTTAAAAGCTGGACCATTAGCTGATTATCCTGTCATTATCAATATGAGTCTTGGCGGACCTTCATTGGATGCACTTGAACAAGCAGCTATTGACTATGCTATCTCAAAAGGTGTCATCATTGTTGCCTCTGCCGGAAATGAAGGCGAAGCCGGAATGGGATATCCCGGTGCATATGAACCGGTCATATCTGTTGCAGCATCAGGCTGGACAGGTGAATGGGTGAGTGGTTCATCCTGGTGGAATGCTGCTGATGTGACTGATCCGACTGATGTGACTGAATTCTATATCACCGACTTTTCAAGTAGAGAACATGAGGGCCAGGATCTTGATGTTGCTGCTCCAGGATCATGGATTGTTGGTCCCTATCAGGTAAACAGTGGTCAGATCAGCTACTACTTCCTTGGAGGAACATCCATGGCAAGTCCTCATGTAGCTGGAATTGTGGCTTTAATGGCAGAAAAGCAACCTGCAATGACAGCTGCTGAAGCTGAAGCATACCTGGAAGACTCTGCTATTCCCATGGATGCAGGAACAAGGTCAATTCTGACCGGACCAGGAGGAGTATTCTATGACATAGAATGGGGTACTGATGCGACTGGTGCCGGATTGGTTGATGCTGCTGCTGCACTTGACATGATTCCATAGATTAAAATAATGATTAAATACTTAAAACCGCTGACAAAGCGGTTTTTTGTATTGTACAGAAAAATTGAGAAGGTGTAGAATAACACTATGAAAGTATTGCAGATTGCTTTTGATACAATGCATATCGGAGGCGTTCAGAAAGACATCATTGATATGGCTGAAAATATTCCTGAATGTCATTTTGATGTGGTCGTCATAAAAAAAGAAATCGGTCATCTGGAAAAGCGGTTTATTGAACTTGGCGGCACCATATTCAGAATCACAGAATATGAAGGAAATAATCCAATCAGAAAAATGCTGGAATACTTCATAAAGAAATTCAGACTTTTTATAAAAACATATCAGATTTTAAAAAAATATGGTCCATATGATGCCATTCACAGCCACAACCAGTTCAGAAGCGGATTCACCAATGCAGCAGCTTTTTTTGCAGGTGTGAAAGTCAGGATTGCACATAGCCATAATGATCAGCCGCCGCAGAAAAACAATGCCTTCAAGAAATTGCTTTTTCATTTTTACAGGATACTGATACTGGTTTTTTCGAATGTCAGAATGGCATGCTCTGAAGGAGCTGCAAAGTATCTGTTTTACCAGTCTGAAAGAGCTGAAATCATTTTAAACGGAACAGACATGAAGAAATTCAATATAGAGAAATATCCTTATCATTCTAACGGGAAAAGCAACTATATTCATATCGGAAGATTTACAGGACAGAAGAATCAGCTGTTTCTCCTGGATGTTTTTTCGGCCATTCTGAAAGTGCAGCCAAATAGTCAGCTTAAGATGGTAGGATTCGGAAGCGATGAAAAAAAGATCAGAGATAGAATCAATGACAATCAATTAACTGGAAAAGTAGAGATTCTTCCACCTGACTCAGATGTACCGGCACTTCTTTCTGAATCAGAGTTCATGATTTTCCCATCTGTTTATGAAGGCTTTCCGAATGTCCAGATTGAAGCTCAGGTCATGGGGGTGGAATGCTTTGTATCAGATACAGTTACAAAAGAATCAGACTTAGGATTATCTACGTATATCAGCTTACACAAAAGCCCTGAAGAATGGGCATTCATTATTACTGAAAAAGTTAAAAATCATGATTTTACTGAACGGTTAAAAGTGGACATTCACCAAAAAAGCAGAGTAGATGCTTCAATCATCTGCAGGCGGTATTTAGCTGTTTATCAAGGCAAAAACTGTGAAAAACATGCCGAAGTGTAAGGTGAGCTTTTCATACTTAATTGAGAATGATTACCCGTTATGGTATTATTAATAACATATCATCATGAAACGGGGAATAAAACATGTCTGATAAAAACAATACATTGAATTTAATCTTTCCTGAGTTAGCACATAAAGAAAAGGCGCTTGCTTTCAGGCAGGAGCATTTTAATTGCGGAGAAATGGTTATTCATGGGGATGGAGGCCTTGAAGGTGCAGAAAGCTATGAGCAGTGGATAGAAAAAATCAATTCTGATCTGACAAAAGACAGTGATGGTCTGGTACCGGCCACAACTTATTTCGCATTTGCTGATGACAGGATTGTCGGTACAATACAGATACGACATAGACTTAATGATTATCTTTTTTCCTTTGGAGGACATATCGGATATGGAGTTGCACCATCAGAAAGAAGAAAAGGATATGCTACTTTAATGCTTCAATCAGCACTTGAAAAATGTGCAAATCTTGGAATTGAAAAAGTTCTTATCACATGTGATAAGAATAATACAGCTTCTTCAAAAACTATTCTAAAAAATGGCGGAGTTATGGAAAATGAGATTATGTCAGATAATGGCGAAGTTTTGCAGCGCTATTGGATTGAGATAAAATAAGAAACATCAATGTTGTTATTAATTATGATTGGTGAATGCAATCATTTGACATATCAAGGATATTATACCAGAGTTCTGTTATCATTCTTGTGGTAGATATTATCGCAGCCATATTCGTTGCCCGTTTCGAGATGAGAAAAAAACAGGCGATGCTTTCTCAGACAATCTAAGAACAATAATAAAATATTAAGAACAGTCGAATATAATGACTGTTCTTTTTTATATATTAAATCACAAAAAAGATTATTAGTGTCATTAGGACAAACGCATCAAATTGAATAGTGAATATAAAAAAAGCGAGATTTCATCAGAGTCTGTTACCTGTGATGAGTTCTCGCTTT
>JAFGUQ010000128.1 GCA_016938455.1 Clostridia bacterium | reverse complement strand
AATCAGTGTGGTCACGTTCGCATCGATGATGGCTGAAAAAGCTCTTTTGAATCCGGCTTCAATGGAATCATCAATTGACAAGCCACCTTTTATTTCTTCTTTGATTCTTTCATAGATGATGACATTGGCGTCTACACCCATACCGATTGTCAGGATGATACCTGCAATTCCCGGTAATGTGATGGAAGCATCAAATGCGGATATCCAGAAAAGTTCTGATGCCACAAGTCCGACAAGCGCAATGGCAGCCACCAGTCCAGGTAATCTGTATCTGTAAAGCATGAATAACACAACCAGCAAGAAAGCCAAAATAGCCGCTTTCAAAGTGACATTCAATGCGCTCTCACCAAGAATAGGGCTGATAGAATTTATTTCTTTAGCTACAAGACCAAATGGTAACGCACCGTATTGGATATAACTTGCAAGTGTCATGGCATATTCAGGAGTAAATGATCCTTCAATAACCGCAGATCCATCTGCGATGACTGAGTTGACCACAGGATCAGAAATCATTTTATCGTCAAGATAGATGATAATCTGTTTGCCAAGGAGTCTGCTTGTCGCATCTGCAAATTTAACTGTTCCGCTTGCAGTGAAGTCAATGGCAACGACCGGTTTGTTATCCTGATACACTGCCTGAGCACTTTTCACATCTGATCCGTCAAGCAGAATTGTGTCTGACATGACCAGTTCATTAGCACCTGTATCCGGATTCTGTGCATAGGCCGCTTCTCTGAAAGTCAGATAAGCCATTTTCCCAAGATCGTCAATTACCTTCTGGGGATTTTTATCCTGCCCGCTTGAATAGGGGATCTCCATTAATATTCTCTTGTTTTCCTTATCAACTGTCAAAGTGGCATCGAATGTTCCTTGCCCCTCCAGTCTTGCTGACAAGATGTTCTTCGCTGTTTCCAACTGCAGGTCATCTACCGTTGAAAGATCCGCGACATCCGGATAAATGGTTGCTGAAACACCACCTTTAATGTCAATGCCAAGTTTGGTGTCAGAGAATTTCTGTATGCCCATTCCATCTGAACCAACTACTATTGAAACAATAAAGAATGCTATCAGTGCAACTGCAAATGTGAACTTGATCCATAGCTTTTTCTTCATTTAGTTTACTCCCTCCGTTTCGCTTCTATCAATAATGATTTACATCAATTTTTGTGCAACATTAGTATTATATATATATTGTGTTTAATAGTCAATTTGATTACATAAAAAAAGAAGGCTTTCACCTTCTTTTACTCTTTTTTCTGTTATTTCAATAATGTTTTCCTGTATTTGACACCTTCTACATTGGTGATGAAGTCTACATCCTCCTGCTGCATGGTCATGACTGTCAGCTGATTCAATCGTGATTTTTCAAGGATATAGATAAAAGCGGCAATGCTTTCTTCCATTGTCAATGCTTCTTTATAATTGGTCTTGTAAATGATATCACCGTTTTCAAGATTGATATTAATTTTATTTGGTTTATTGTCATCATTGGAGATATTCCCCATCAGATATACCCCTTGATCAGGATATAGTATATGATCTGAAAACCAGTTGGCATCCATATATGAGGTGGTTCCTTTAAAATATTCTTTCAGAATATCAGATCGGGAAATATATTCATTTTCACCAATTTCTTCAATACCGACATACCCATATGAATCCCTGATATTGAACTTGTCCTTAATCACGCCATTGACATAGTCATTGATTTCGAGGCATTCATGATAATCATCAGAAGTCACTACCATTCCATGGCTTTCCATGAATATGATTTTCGGGATACTTCCGTTACCTGCTTTAAAGTGATCCAGCCTTTTCTTGAATCCAAGAGTCAGTTCAAAACCCGGAGCAATATACGGCAGCCACATGAAACCATATTTGCATGTTCCGAACATAGCTTCAGCTATTCGCTTTCCTTCACCTGTACAGGTAAGAATGTTTCCATATACAGAATGAGCATGTATGACATAGTCGAGTAAAAGCGAATGGAATCCTGCTTCTACAGAGGCTCTCATTCCTTCTTGAAGTCCCGGCAGATGAACGGTGTTTTCTTTTACAAATCGAGTGCTGTCTTCGTAATAATCAATCTTATGATTCAGATCTACCTTATCGTAGTATTCCCTGATTTTCATGTAGTCTATGACAACAAATCCTTCTTTTTCAGTCATGTCCTTCAATTTACAGCCTGAAGCTTTGACTGCCATTAAATGATCATCAAGTTTGACAGAAGTATTCCCCCCGCCTCCTTGAACCAAATCAGGATATTTACCAACTATCTGTGACATTTCTGCCATCTGCTTTAATTTTTTTTCGTACATTTCAGTTACCTTCCTTTTATTCCCAACCCTGGCCATAGCCTCTTTTTAATTTTTCCATTTCATATCCGCTGTCAAGATAAGCTTTCATAGGATCAGGGTTCAATCCCATTTCTTCTCTTACAGCTGCCAGAAGCGGTCTGACATCGTTTAAGAAAGCATCATGCACTGCACTCTCTGCTCCTAATACATCATTGTTGTTTCTGGCATTTTCAAGAGCTTTTCTGTCAACCAGCAGTGCTTTTGCATGAGCAGTCTGCACATTGATGACTGATTTGATCATGGCAGGAATTTTAGGTTCAATGGAATGTGACTGATCAATCATGTAAGCAATGTTCTCTGCACAGTCTTTGGTTTTACCATCGAACTTGGCATCAATGATTTCATTGAAAATAAGGAAAAGTTCATATGGTTTGATGGTACCGACAATTAAATCGTCATCAGCATATTTTTTGTTATTGAAATGGAATCCGCCAATTTTATTTTCATCAAGTAAAGTGGCTACGATATGTTCAATATTGACTTCCTGCGCATGATGCCCAAGGTCCACCAGAACCTGTGCTTTTTTCCCGACTTTATTCGCTAAAAGATAGGACATTCCCCAGTCATTGATATCAGTATGATAGAATCCTGGTTCAAATGCCTTATATTCAATGAGCATTCTCATGTCGTCATCCATGGCTTTGTCAAGTTCAAGAAGGCTTTCCAGCATCCAGTTCTTTCTTTTTCTGATATTTCCCTGTCCTGGGTAATTGGTACCATCTGCAAACCAGAGACTTAATGATTTTGATTTGAATTTTCTGGCAATATCCACACATTCAACCATATGCGCAGTTGCTTTTTTTCTTGTATCGCTGTCGGCATTGGTGACGCTGCCAAGCATGTAGTCATCATCCTGGAATACGTTAGGATTGACAGCACCGATTCTAATGCCTAAATTTTCAGCATATGCACAGGCATCATCATAATTTTCCACTTTATCCCATGGTATATGGACTGCAACCGACGGACACACACCTGTGTACTTATTGACTATTGCAGCATCATCCAGTTTCTCGTATAAACTACCCGGTACTCCCTTTTTTCTGAATACTTTGAAACGAGTTCCTGAGTCCCCGTAACCCCATGAAGGAGTTTCAATTTCAAGGTTTCTGATGCTGTCTTTCACCCAGTTGATATCCAGTCCCAGATTACCGATTTTTTCTTCCAATATCTTATATTCTTTATTCATCTTCTGCTCCTACTCTTTTCCTATTATATTCTTTTCAAAATACTGATATACTTCATCCCATTTATCTGCATTCTGCGGTTTGTATGTTTTAATCTCAAATGAATTTCTGATGATTCCTCTGGCCTGTTTCAGATCTTTTATTTCACCAAGAGCAATCAGCTGTGCCACAATATTTCCCGTAGCAGTTGCTTCAATAGGCCCAGTGGTGATTTCTTTGTTAAGTGCATTGGCAGTGAACTGCGAAATCATCACATTCTTACAGCCTCCTCCGACAATATGAAGAGAGGGGATTCTCTTACCTGCTACCTCTTCAAGCCGTTCAAACACATATCTGTATTTCAATGCCAGACTTTCCATGATGCATCTGACAATCTCTCCTTTTTTCTCAGGTACATACTGGTTGGTCTTTCTGCAGAATTCCTGTACTTTCTCCGGCATATGACCATGATGATAGAAAAGACTGTGGTCAGGATCAATAAAACACTTAAAAGGTTCCAACGATCTAGCTTCTGCTTCAAGATCATCAAATTCAAAAACCTCACCTTCTTTGTTCCATTCTCTTCTGCAGTCCTGATAAATCCAAAGTCCCATGATGTTTTTCAGGAATCTGATCGTTTTATTGAATCCGCCCTCATTTGAGTATTCAGCATCAAATGCTTTCTGACTGGTGATCGGATGATATAGTTCCGTGCCTAAAAGAGACCAAGTTCCAGAACTAAGAAATGCGAAATCCTCATTTTCAGCAGGGGCGCTGATGACAGCAGAACCTGTATCATGTGATGCAACAGCAATGACAGGGATACTGTCAATCATCAGCTCATCGCAGATATCTTCTTTCAGATTTCCAACAATGGTACCGCTTTCAATAATTTGCTTAAGAAAGTGCGTTGGTATCTGAAGTTTATCTAAAAGCTCAAGGTCAAAATCTCTTGTTGATATATTTAGCATCTGAGATGTACTGGCAATTGAATATTCGCTGTACATTTTTCCTGTCATGAAATAATTTAATAAATCAGGAATAAACAGCATCGAATCTGCTTTTTCAAGAAGTTCCGGTTGATTTTTCGAAAGTGCCAGCAATTGATACAGTGTATTGAACTGCATGAACTGAATACCAGTTCTGTCATATATCTCTTTCTTGGAAACAGCCTCAAAAGCCTGCTCAATCATTCCATCTGTCCGCTCATCTCTATAATGAACAGGATTGGCAAGCAGATCGCCATTGGCATCCAGCAAACCGAAGTCAACACCCCAGGTGTCGACTCCTATTGATTTGATATCACCATGTCCTTTTTTCCGGCACTCTATGATACCTGTTTTCAGTTCATGATATAACCGTAAAATATCCCAGTAAAGGGTGTCTTTGATTTTCACAGGGTCATTCGAAAAACGGTGCACTTCTTCCAGTGTTATTTTATTTCCGTCGAAAGTACCGAGCATTGCTCTTCCGCTGCTTGCACCATAATCGAATCCTAATACCTTAACCATGCATTTCCTCCCATTTTTTTTATAGTTCTATTATAGCCCATAAATGCAGATCTGTTCAAATAAACCATATGGATATGTCAGATAATCCTCGGTATAGTCTTTAGCATCTGCGGTGAAGGTATAACTGCTGTAATATCTGTTATGGCTGTTGGCAAAGTGGAAAGGTCCGAACATATTTCTTGGTGTCCCTACCAGCTTGATGCCGATCTCATTGTTTCCTTCTTTCAGAAACTGGCTTATGTCCACTTTATTCTTTGCTTTCCATGGTACATATGCTGCATGTTTCTTATTAATGAAAATCTCAATTAATGAAGCGCTGAACTCAGGAATTTCAAGGATGTATTCACTGTGTTCTGAAGTTTTCATGTAGTCAAACTGATAAATCATGCTGCCAGGATAGAACAGATATCCCTGTAATGCCCAGTCTCCAAAATGCATTCTGTCAGGTTCACTGACAAGCTGTCTTTTCACATTGACACCGAAATCTCCTATGATGTATATGTTTTCAAACTCCATATCATGAGTATAGCTGCTGTTTAAAATCAAAGTGTTTTCACCTCTGATGATTCCATCAAGCTTAATCTTGTCAAAATCCCTGTCCATATGCCATCCGTCTTTTATCACGGGAACCTTTTTGCCATTTAAGATGATGTCATTGAAATTGTCAACTCGTTCTACCACAAGATAAGTATCAGCCGGTAAATCAATGCAGTCGAATGTATATTTCAGGCTGACTGGAGTATGATTGTTTTTATGTTCTTCATAAATCCATTTATATCGTTGAACCCCTTCATTCCTCCTGATGGATTTCATTCCCAGTGATTTTCTGAAGTCCTCCTGCTGAATAAAAATTTCTTTCTTTTCGTTATATTCACTGCCTTTTACTGACACCTGACACATGTCAAGGACAAGAACATTGGGGTCGCATCTTGTAAAATCACATTCTGGTCCCAGATAACTGATGGCTTCATATGGCTTCTTACTATCAGGTGCACTGTCAAGTGCATGATCAGAAATGACATACATTTTAGAATCACTTGGACCGAATGAAGTCTTAATGACAAGATTTTCCCCTGAAGTGTGATAAACAGCCTGTAAAGTCTCTCCTGAAAGAAGATCCCATTCCTCTACTTTATTTCCTTTGACAGTAATGAATGTTTCATATCCTTTATCTCTGTCATTATTGGTAATATAGAGAGATTGTGCTTCGCCATGCTCTCTTAGCATATACATCAGCTGATCACATTCATATCCGTTTTCATCTGCAATACTGACAACTCTCCCCAGAAGTTGATCTAAGGTGTCAATGAGATCTCTGTTGTTTTTAACCACATGCAGGTTTTTATGGCTGTTCATTGTGGTTATAAGACTGTTTTCTTCTGTTTCAATATATTGGGGCAGGTTTTCAAAAGCAATGACTTTCCCGCCATTATTCATGAACTCGATAAGAATTTCCACTGTGCTTTGATACAGTGTTTCACACATAGGTGGGATAACAGCTAATTTATAGCCAGCCTGTCCTACCATAATGGTGTTGTCCTTAACTTTTCCGATCTGGCTCATGATATCTTCATCACCATAATCAAGATCATAGTGCTGACCAAGTAAAAATCTGGTGAAATCATTCAAATCATACCCGATTTCATCAATTTTCATCCCCATTTCATGGAGGCGATAGTCCTCAGCTTTAATTGCTGCTTTAGACCATGCAGTTGCCAATGGATGAATGACAAGGACATCTCTGATAGCATATCCTTTTGATGTGATGGATGAAATCCTTGCAAAATAGTCTTCTATGATATTATTGTATTCCCACCATGTTGTCTGATAATTGAATTGTGGCGGATAATCTCTCTTCCTGCAGCCTCTCATGGAATACCAGGCGAGATGCTGGCATCGTAAATTGATTCCAAGTACAAACTGATAATCACCAATCCATTTCTGACCTTCAAAATCAAAGTGCCACCCTGATACCCCATAGGTCTCTGAGAGCATTCTTTCTCTTCTCATCTGATTACCGACTGATGTGCATTTCTTTATAGTCATGAATTCTATGCATTTTTCTCCAAGCATATCAATTCCCGGGATGTGCTCATACATATAATTCGGCATGACGCTTCCTGAAAGGTGAATATAGGCTCCCATTCTGTTTTCAGCCAGCCAGTGCCCGGTAAATGCAATGCCGTTTTCATCACACCAGTCATACAGCTGTTTTGAGAAATTGATGGTGAATATTTCTCCTAATGTCCTGAAATAGTCGTGTCTTATTTTCTTTGAATAATCGCCGTCTATAAAGAGATAAGGTGCATAAGTGTAAAAATCATATCCTCTTTTATTCAGGAAAAACTCATCAAATTCCCTGGTCCATGGAACTCTGGGAATATCATCACGTTCATAAGCAGCATTGGCACTGTTGATATTTGGTTCATCTGTAAAAACACCGGGAATGACATTTCCGAAATATTCGCTGAAATGTTCTTTATATGGTTCATAGGAAGTCCTGATGAACTCCTTGACTGTCTCTTTATTAATATTATCAGTGCCAGGTGTGTCATTAAACCATTCCATTGGAGTGGTATAGTCATACCCGATATATAAAGTGACCTCGTTGTCTTTTTTCACTGAATCATATTCTCTCAATGATTTTAATTTTCCTTCTTCAATCACAGCGTTATATTTGCAAAGTACGCTTTCAAACTGATCATCATTGATTCTTGCAGTGATTCCTTTTGATCCGAAATCTCTGTCTGCTTTGTAAACCAGTCCGCCTGCTCCTCCGGAGGGCCATCTGTCTTCATCATACAGCCATGCTTTTGTACCGTCTTCTTTTGCCTGTTCACAAGCTGCTTTAATATTTTCAAGCCACTCATCTGACATATATTCAGTCTCTAATCCTACACGTGAATGCATGAAGAATCCACCCATGCCTTTATCGTGCATGTCATGAGCCTGTCTTTTGATTTCTTCAGGATTCAACCGGTCATTCCATGACCAGAAAGGTGCTGATCTGTCAATTGATTGTGGACTGTCAAAATGTTTTTTCAAGTCTTTTTTGTCCATCATAAATTCCCCCTTTTCAACATCAAATAGAGTATATATAATATGTACTTTTTATTCAATAACTTTTACATAAAATTTTATGCAGCTGATGGCATTATCATTATTACCCGAAGAGTTAGCTACTGCCATGTAAACTTTCTCCGGAGTTTCCGTAAAACCGTCGACAATTCTCTCGTCACCGGTTATGTCAATGGCCACTATATGTCCTTTTTTAACCACTAGTTTGTCTCGATCGGCATCTGCAGGCAGAAAGTCTTCAAGAGCTGAGAACTCATCGCTTAGTTCATTCAGAAAATATTGGTCAACGATGAAAAGTTCGGTCATTCCCTCTTCCAATACAGTATCAAGAAAATCCCGTCCTTCAAGGTCAGTATCGGATATGCCATTTTGCTCATTGATGAAAATCATCTCTACAGCAGGTTTCTCAATTCCGTCTACTTTCATCAGTTGTTTTCTGATGAAAACATCTCTTGGTGCAAAGAATTCACCGACATAAACCGCTCTCAGATCTCTTACAGGAGCATGAAAAATGAAATAAAGTGCAATGGAAATGACAATCAGTAAAATCACTCCTATGATTCTGTTTATGAGTTTTCTTTTTTTCATGCTGTCATATATATCATCAAAGGTTTTAGGAGGTGGTATCTCATCATCATCGTCATCTACTTCAAGCGAGACATCCTCTTTTCTTCTTACAATGTTTCTGCTGCCTTCATATTCATCAGTATAAGGATCGAGCGCCATATTCGCTTTATTGTCTCCTCCCTGATTAAAAAAGAGTCTGATGATCATGTAGACCATGAAAATGCCGACCACTATGATGGCAATGATTTCAAGAAAAGTAAATCTTAACATATTGACCTCCTAACCGATCCCGATAAGCAATACTCCCAGACTGATGATAACCATGGCAATCATCTTATTAATTCTGATGGCCTCTCCCAGTCTGAATTTTGATATTAATTGAATCCATATATATGATAACGAAGTAGCCGGAAGCACAAAAGTAAGTGGCAGAAACCGTAACAGATAAATATTAATGACTGCAGAAATAGCATAGTATCCGATTCCATAATAGAAATGTACTGATTTCATCGGGTTTTTGTGCTGAGCCCCTCCGTGAGTAATCATTTTAAAATGATAACCTCCGAAAGCCGCGACGATTGTCATGATAATAAGGAGAAAACATCTAAGGGCAATCATTCTTTTTCTCCTTTTCTTTTAGATTTAGGATAATGAGCCCGGCAATCAAAGTAATGATCCCTGTCACTTTGATAAGCGAAATGGTTTCTCCAAGAATCAGTTTCCCATAAAAAAGAGCCATGATATATGAAAACGACATTACCGGATAAAGAACTGACAGCTCACCATGTTTCAATGCTGAAATCATAACGAACACACCTGAGACATAGCATAGGAAACCAAGGATGATAAACAGGAAAGAATGATCAGCACCCAGCTTCCAGAAAAGTTGGCCTGTCGATCCGCATAAAGAAGACAGGATCATTAATACAATGCCCTTGTACAAGGTTGATTTCTTGTTATCTATTAACATTTATCGGCTTAGTCCCCTTTTTTTATATAGCTCTATTCTATCATATAAATCTGGTATTTCTTCCATCACACTTTCTGAAAACATACCATAATTAATATTCATGCTAGCCTGTTTTTCATGACCTATCAACGCCCAGGTAGAGTCCTGCAGATTGCCGAACACAGGGTTTCTCATGGCATCACAGATAAATTTCTGTCTTGGTGAGTTGATATCCTCACCACTGATCTGAAACAACTCATGATAATCGCAAAGCATCTTCACTCTGTTGAGCTGGTCTATTGTATTTCTTGAAGGCATATAAGTCACTGCATTAAATCTGAGTTTTTTCAGGATTTTAAATAAATCTTCAAGATAAGCATCTTCAAATTTCTGAGGTTTCTTGTCTCCAGTCACAGAATCACCGATATCTCCAAGATAAGCATATGCTGAAATGGCACCGGCTTTTTCACATATTGACAACGCTTCTTGAACATCAGGACATTCATCGGTCGCATTGATATAGAATTTATCAATCATATCTGATTTAATCGCTCCCAATAAGTCATACTCATAGACACAGTTATTATCATCTAATAGCAGTCCTTCATTTTTAGCACTGAGAGGAAGACCCATCTTGTTTTTATATAAATCAACTAAAAGATCACCTTTGCCGAACTTTTCAACCATTTTTATTGCAAGTGCATATGAAATGTGACGTTCTGTGACACTGCCTCCTTCGTTCCATTTAGAAAGAGGAATCACATCATTTTCAAAATCAAGTTCGATTCCATAATCACTTGTAAGCTCATTCAGTTTACTGACCATTTGCTGATTTCTTATATTCCTTTTTTCACGATATGGGCTGACATAGTCTTGTATCATGTCAATCTGGCTGTGAGGAATCCCATGCATAGCCATATAGACAATGGAGTTCTGATCCGGGTTGTTTATTTTCATTCCTTTTAAAGGAGTATTGTCCATCGAAACTCTGAGTTCCACTCCGATTGTGGTAGCGATTCCCACAATTTCTCCAGCTTTGATGAATTCCCTGGTACCTGCTAAAGTATCATGGTCCATGATCCCAGCTGTTTTCAATCCATTGACATAAGCCATATACACTGCCTTTGTCGGAGAATAGGGAGAAAACGAGTACCAGGTATGGATATGATTATTAACATCATTTCCAGCTGCCGGTTCTTTGACATCACCTTTTTTAATCCCTTCGATTATGGTAGAAAGGCTGTTTAATCTTTCATTAATATCAGCATTATTTAAATTTTCAATCTGTTTCAAATAGAATTCATTCATTAAAAGCACCTCTAAATTTAGTTATTTAAAGTATATCTAATTAATGCATTTTATTCAAGATTATTTACTAATCACAGCAAATCCCTGATTACTTCATAACCATCTTCACCCTGATTATCAAAATTCCCGTATTTTTTCTGATCAAGCAGGATGCGAAACCCAGCCCATTGATAAAGTCTGATAGCTCTATGCGACCATGTCTGTGTGGGAATATACATATTCACAACACCATCAAGGTGTATCATCAAAGAAACACCGTAAGCAATCAATGCTTTCCCGATTCCTCTTCCCTGATATTCAGGTTTGCATGCCACCCAATGAACAAACGGATATGACTTTCCTTCAATTTCACTATGCCAGGCAGTGAATGTGGCAATTTTTTCGCCATATGAGTTTTCAACAAAAACCGTTCTTTTTTCAAGGTCTTCAATATGTGGTAAATAGGACTTGCTGAAATACTCAAGTGCTTTTTTTTCATCTTCAAATTCAAGCACAGATGTCTCAATCGCTGCCCAGTCTTTCTCGTCACCCGAAGTGAAGAACACAAACTGAAAACCTTCTGGGAGATCCGCTTTTTTGATTGCTGTCCCTTGATCTCTTTTCATTATGATCCTGTAAAAGGGAATGTTCTTATCAAGCATACTAATAATGACCTTTCTTAGGTTTATCCTTGACTCTCATTTTTCTTTGTTCATATTCCTGATAATGAACTGCTTTTTCGTTATATCTGGTTCTTGGTTCTTTTTCCTCATCAGGATATCCGAAATATACGATGCTCATGGGAATCACATGTGAAGGAATATTGAAGAGATCCCGAATCTCATCAACTCTTGGCTTTACAGGATAAATCCCGATCCAGACAGAGCCAAGTCCTATCTGAGGTGCAAGTATCATCATGTTTTCAATGGCAGCAGAGCAGTCCATGATCCACATGTCTTTGTCAGGTCCCTTCAAAGCAAGTGTCATGTTCCCGCACACCACCATGGCAAGCGGAGCATTGTATCTTGCAAACACCATATGCTGTCTTATGCTTTCAAGTT
>JAFGUQ010000127.1 GCA_016938455.1 Clostridia bacterium | reverse complement strand
TTTAATAAAAGTATTGACAATAATCAATTAACTTAATATAATGGTAACATACTAAACAAGGAGGTACAAAAAATGAAGAAAAATAAAGCCCCAGGTAAATGTCCCGTATGCCACGAAGAGTTTTCAGTTACTAAACTGACCTGTACAAGTTGTGGAAGTGAATTGACCGGTTTTTTTGAAGGAGGAAGATTCTCTTCGCTATCTGACAGTGATCAGTATTTCATAGAAGTGTTTGTCAAATGCAGAGGAAGTATAAAAGAAGTGGAAAAAGAACTGGGAGTGTCTTATCCGACTGTCAGAGGGAAGCTGGATGATGTCATCAAGAATCTGGGATATCAGGTGACTGAACCTGAAGAAGTCATAAATGACAGTTCTGCTGAGATTCTTGAACAACTTGACAGAGGAGAAATCACTCCTGGAAAAGCAGCAGAAATGCTCAAAAAAGTTAAAAGAGGAGTATGATCATGAAAATTGATAATCAGTTTAAAAGAAAACTTCGTAAAGAAGAAAGAATAAACCATTATTGTGATGGAGAAGAATGTTTAAGGGGAATATTCAGCAATGGAGTTCCAAACAGAGCTTGTGTAAACTTTAGTATTAAATAGAGGTGAGAAAAAATGACTGATGAAAAAAGAAAAATACTTGAAATGCTTGAAAATGGAAAGATCAAAGTAGATGAAGCTCTTGAGTTGATCAATGCCATGGAGAACAAAGAAGAAATAAAAGAACCGACTATGAAAAAACCTGGTAAAGCTAAATTTCTGAGAGTCAGAATTGATGCCGGGGAAAAAGATGGAAAAGATAAAACCAAAGTCAATGTCAATATTCCATTATCAATAGCCAAGAAAGTAAGCTCATTAAAAGGACTGATTCCCAAAAGCGCAAAAACGGAAATGGAAAAAGAGGGATTCAATATCGATGACATTGACATCAAGGAACTGATTGAAGCTTTTGAAAACGGTGAAATGGATGAGAACCTGGTTGATATCGATACAGGAGATGGCGAAGACCATGCAGTGGTAAAAGTTTATGTCGACTAATTTTGGAATTCTTTTAATTTATTTCAGAATAAAGAAATTTGCGATTGCCATTCCATTCTCGACTTATTTCCTAAACGATCTTTTTAAAGGATTTGTCGATTTGTTTGACTTGATCGGATGGGGAGTTCTTAAAAAAACAAAATTCACCAGAGCGAATGCCATTGCTTTCTGCGAAGTTCTTAAGCTCATCAGAAATACCGGAAGCTATGACCTGGTTGACATCAATGTCGATGATGAAGAAGATGGCAAAGTGAGAATTAAAATTAAGGTGGTTTAATATGAAAAAACTAGTTATAAGATCTGCGGTTTATTTTATGATATTGTTTCTGCTCAGTTTGATATTGAAGCGTTTTGATGCACCGCCAACCATTCTGATCGGAGGTGCGATAGTCCTTGCATTGTTCAATACAATGCTAAGACCAATATTGAATGTGTTTGCATTACCCGTTAATATTCTGACTCTTGGAATCGGTGTGGTCTTTGTGAATATACTGACCATTCTGATTACAAACAGTCTTTTTGATAAAATAACGATTACCGGATTCTGGACCTACACATTATTAGCAATCAGTATCATGATGGCTGATGGATTTATCAGACACAGAGCGATTGAAGAGAAACTGGCTTAGAACAGTTTCTCTTTAAATGCATTTTTAATGGTCTCATTGATTCCAAGAGCAAAAGGACCTCTGAAACTTGAAAAAGTAGGAGCTTCAATTCCTTCATAACCACCTTCATCAATGATTTTATCTGACGGGATATAGGTAAGTGCTTCATGATATCCCAGAAAGATAATTTTTTTATGTTCAAATACTTCACGAATGAGAAGCTTAACTTCATAACAGATTTCTCCACCCATATAGACAATATATAACTGATCTGTCAGTTTGATGAATCCGCAATGAATCAATGCAAAATCGTCCTGTTCATCAAAATGGTCCAGAAGATTTTGAATTGTTTGTATAAGATATCCAGATACTTCAGTTAATCTCTTTTCAAAAAAGGACCTGTCCAATGGCTGGATAGCGGGTTTGACAGTAAAACTGCAACCTCTGAAAGTGGGTTTTATATTCTCCATTTTCTGACTGCTGATCAATTTGAAAATGGAGTCACTGATTGCTTTTGACATCTCGTCAACCTGATCAAAAGTACAGGCATTGAAGTGGTCACCATAAGCTGTTATTTTGGGCCTCATGTTTCCGGCTGCTCCTTGGAGAAACAGACAGTTGCATCCGTAATAATTCGCTTCAATCAACTGATTGATTCTTCCTGGGAATTCTCCTGATAAATGCAGTGTTCCTGACAGGGTCACAGGATGACAAGAGTAATTATATAAGACTGCTTTCACATGTGAACTGGAATCCTTAATGACTAAAACAGAAAGCTCATCATCAGTGATACCCTCATAGTTAGGAGCCAAAGCAATCCCTTTTTCTGTTACACATCGTCTGTTGATATTCCATCGTCCTGTTGTTTCTCCCATTGATAAAGTTCCGTCCATGATGGTTGAAAAAGCTCTGTCAATGCATCGTAAGGTTCTTTCAAGATAAAACTCATATAGAGGTGAGCTGGTATGTCTTTCTGTATAGGAAGCAATTTTCGGCCCTGCATGAGTATGGGAATATGATATGATCACATTCTCTTTTTCAATCATGTAATTAGTTTTTATATAGTCAAAAACAGCTTCATTGAGAATATAATTATATTGCAATAAATCATATGCAATAATCATTGTCTTGGTATTGTTGTTTTCCATATAGACACATTTGACATATAAATCATCATGGATGGATGCATACAATTCGTCTCTTGAGGCATATCCTGACATCTGCACTTTATAGTAGGGGGTAATCAGTTCTTTTGCTGTTGAAAATCTCATAATATGTTCCTTTCTGTCTTGAATTGATTTTATCAAAATTCATAAAAAAATAACAGAACAATTATAAAATAGGTAAAATCCATTCTTTTGATTGAATTCAAAGGATTTATCTGGTATAGTTTCTTTAACAATATATGGGATATTAGGGGGGAATATGAAAAAAATAATTGGGTTTGGAGTGCTTTTATCAGTATTACTGATGTGTGTGCTGGCAGGAAATGTAGCTGCAAAAAATGAGAAGCAGGAAATCATCGACTATAGAAGTCAGACAGTCGTTTTCTTGCCGGTGATTGGCGAATCTGTCAAATCTGTGCCAGTGGATAACGACGTTTCTTTAGCTGATGTTCTGGTTGTGAGTTTGTCTTCGGCATCTGATTCTACTAAGAATTCAATGTTTGATGATCAATCATACTTCAACATTAACAAGAAAAGTTATCAGACTGTATGGAAAAATGTCCATATCAATAAGAATGAGACAATTAATGTTACTGTCGCTATCAAAGGGATTCCTGAACTTGGAGTCGATGAACTTCAGGCTGGAAGCATATCATTCACTTCGAAACTTGACATGTCAGGTTTGCCGGTCAAATTTTATGTGACTAATACTCCTGAAATAAGAGTAAGGCAACTTCATATCTATGGCAGTTCATCAACTGAGATTGCATCAAGAATCATCAGTGAATTTAATCTTGATATGGATACAGTTTTGAGTCTTCTCATGGCTGACGGATTTACATCAGTTGAGATAGGTAATGTTCTTAATGAAGTATACCAGTTTACTGCAGAGGAATCTGCTAGCACATTATATAGTGCCGGCTTTTCTGCAGTGATTATTTCTGATACAGTTGAACATATCTTTCATGTAGGTGATGTTGCAATGGCTTCCATTCTATATGGACTGGAATTTTCAGCAGAAGTGATCACCGGGGCATTAGAGGTAGTCTATAAAATTGGAGATGTTGCAATAGCAGCCATTTTAAAAGGACTGGAATATCCTGCAGCAGTCATTGCCGGAGCGATAGAGGGAGTCTATAAAGTAGGAGATGTTGCAGTGGCAGCCATTCTGAAAAGCGTGGAATTTTCACCAGAAGCAATCGCCGGAGCCATAATAGCGATTTATAATGCAGGTGATGCTGCAGTAGCTGCCATTCTGAACGGACTTGATTTTTCAGCAGAAGTAATTGCTGGAGTTGTTGAAAAAGTATTTAACGCTGGAGATAGAGCAGTTGCAAGAATTCTTAAAAACCTTGGATTTACTGCAGATGTAATTAGTGGAGCTATAAAAAATGTGTATTATCTTGGAGCAGAGCCAATTGCAGCTATATTACAGGGAATTGGATTCCCGGTTGATACTATAGCGAGTGCCATAGAAGAAGTGTTCAGAATTGGAGATGCTGGGGTTGCAGTAATTTTAAAAGGATTAGGGTATACTGCCAAAGGGATTTCCTTTGCCATGAAATCAGCATATAAATTAAGTTCTATCGCAGTGGCAGAAATTCTTAAAGGTCTAGGATATGGTGCTGATATCATAGCAGGAGCTATGCAGGCAGTATATGATGTAACTGCAGATGTAGGCGCTGGAATTCTAAAAGGTCTAGGGTATGGTGCTGATATTATAGCAGGAGCTATGCGGGCAGTATATGATGTAACTGCAGATTTAGTTGCTGGAATTCTCAAAGGGTTAGGGTATGGTGCTGATGTCATAGCAGGAGCGATGAAAGCAGCATATAATTTAGGTGCAGATGTAGTCGCTGGAATTCTTAAAGGTTTAGGGTATGGTGCTGATATCATAGCAGGAGCGATGAAAGCAGCATATAATTTAGGTGCAGATGTAGTCGCTGGAATTCTCAAAGGTTTAGGGTATGGTGCTGATATCATAGCAGGAGCGATGAAAGCAGCATATAATTTAGGCGCAGATGTAGTTGCTGGAATTCTCAAAGGTTTAGGGTATGGTGCTGATATCATAGCAGGAGCGATGAAGGCAGCATATAATTTAGGAGCTGAAGCAGTTGGAGCATTACTGAAAGGGCTGAATTATACAGCAACTGTAATAGCTAATACTCTTAAACCACTATATAACTTATCAGAAAACGCTATTGGAATACTTTTAGATGGAATAGATTTTGCAGCTGATGAAGTAGCTGAAGTCATGTCAACTGTATATGGATGGGCAAACTCGGCTGTAGAAACTCTTCTGATTGGATTGGGTTATACTGCGGATTTCCTTGAAGCTACATTTGAATGGTTTACTTCTGGTTCAATTATTTGTACTGAACTATTTAGACAAGGGTACTTTTCAGAAATAATATATAAAGCAGATCAACAGTTTGGCTCATACTTGAGAAGAGAATTTCCTGTTATTATAACTGGATATCAATTCCTTGCAAGACCTATTGTCAATCAAATGAAAGTATCAAAAAGCTTTACTGAAGCAGTCTATGTATTTGCAAAACCATGGGCAGATGAAATGGCATATAGAGCTGGCGTTTTAGAGAATGGCAATGTCTGGGGAAAACTTATAATGCTAATCGGATTACCATTATGCTTTATTGCAGGTATATTCGTTTCAATGGGATCATTCTCATATGTTTTATTACTACTAATTGCAGGATTTATTTTCCTTAACAAAAAAGGATATCTTGATCATCTGAAAAGAAAAAGCATCACCTGTTAATTAGGACGATGAGCATGATACTGATTTATTTAAAGATGGTTACCGGAAAGTAACCATCTTTTTATTTCGTTTTATACCTGGAATCGGTTATAATTGAATCATCAATAAAAAGGAGAGATATATGATCATCACAACAACACCTTCAATTGAAGGCATGAAAATTGTCGAGTATAAGGGACTTGTATTTGGAGAAGTCATCAACGGAGTGGATTTTATCAAAGACTTTGCGGCCGGAATCACCAACTTTTTAGGTGGCAGGAGCGGTTCTTATGAAGGAGAACTGATTGATGCAAGGCAGAATGCAGTCAAAGAGATGGAACAGAGAGCTTCGAGAATAGGAGCCAATGCTGTAGTTGGTGTGGACATTGACTATGAGGTGCTTGGACAGGGGAATAACATGCTGATGGTGACAGCTTCCGGAACTGCTGTGGTCGTGGAGAAAATATAAAGAGATTATCTGGTTGAATTAGATAATATCCTGTGATATACTATCGTATAATTAAAGCAATGATGAAGAAGAGTAATAAATTGTCGTTAGAAAGAGAAATGATACCAGGGCTGTAAGTATTATGTAACAAGATTTATGAAAGTTCGCTTTGGAGCTTATGCTTTTGAACATATCAAGTAGGAGGCATCGGAATTTGACCCGTTATAGTCATTATAAAGCTGTCAATTATGAAAATTGGGTGGTACCGCGGAGAATGCCTTCGTCCCTTTGTAGGATGAGGGCTTTTTATATACTCAAATGAAAGGAGTTTCAAAAATGAAACAAAAATTAGCTGAAATAGTTAAACAGGTTGAAGAAAGTGTGAAATCTGTCACTGAGGCTAAGGATATTGAACAGTTAAGAGTTAAATATCTTGGGAAAAAAGGTGAATTGACATTGGTATTAAGAGGGATGGGGGCTTTGACACCTGAAGAACGTCCTTTGATTGGGAAAATGGCTAATGATGTGAGAGAAAAAATTGAATTTCTCATAAATGATGCTTTTGAAAAAATATCAGAAAATGAAAATATAGAAAAACTTAAAAAAGAAAAAATTGATGTGACCATGCCCGGAACAAAATATACACTTGGAAAGAAACATCCCTTGACACTGGTAATCGAAGAAATTGAAAATGTTTTTTTAGGACTGGGATACAAAATTGCGGAAGGCCCTGAAGTTGAGCTTGATTACTACAATTTTGAAGCGCTTAACATCCAGGAAGGTCATCCTGCCAGAGATGAACAGGATACCTTCTATATCTCAAAAGAAGTGGTGTTAAGAACACAGACCTCACCGGTGCAGATCAGGGTCATGGAAAAGAGTGAACCTCCGATTAAAATTATCTGTCCAGGAAGAGTTTATCGTTCTGATGCGGTTGATGCGACTCATTCGCCGGTTTTCCATCAGATTGAAGGACTGGTTGTGGATAAGGGCATCACCATGGCTGATTTAAGGGGTACACTTGAGATTTTTGCAAAGAGCATGTTCGGACAGGATACGAAGATTCGTTTCCGTCCTCATCATTTCCCGTTTACAGAACCTAGCGCAGAAGTCGATGTCTCCTGCTGGAACTGTCATGGAGAAGGCTGCAAAGTGTGCAGAGGCGAAGGATGGGTTGAAATACTGGGAGCGGGTATGGTTCATCCGAAAGTACTTAAAAATTGTGGGATTGATCCTGAAATATACAGCGGATTCGCGTTTGGCCTGGGAGTGGAAAGAACAGCCATGGGCAGATTTAATATTGACGATTTGCGATTGCTGTATGAAAACGATGTTCGTTTCTTAAATCAATTCTAAGGAGGAAAGTAGAATGAAAGCACCACTAAGCTGGTTAAGAGATTATGTGAAAATAGATATAGATATCAAAGAGTACTGTGACATGATGACCATGTCCGGTTCTAAAGTAGAAGGTTTTGAAAGCCCTTTTCATGAAATATCCAAGGTAGTCACCGGGAAAATAGTTGAACTAGGTCCACATCCTGATGCTGATAAACTGGTTGTTTCTGAAGTAGATGTGGGAAATGAGACAATCAGGATTGTTACAGGGGCCAAAAATGTGAAAACAGGAGATATCATCCCTGTGGCATTGCACGGATCGACATTACCTGGTGGTATTAAAATCACTAAGGGAAAACTAAGAGGAGTAGAGTCGAATGGAATGATGTGCTCTATTTCTGAGCTTAATCTGACTAAAAATGATTTTCCGGAAGCAGTTGAAGATGGAATATTCATCCTGCCTGAAAATACACCTTTAGGGAAAGATATCAAAGAAGTGCTCGGACTGGATGACACTGTAGTGGATTTTGAAATCACATCCAATCGTCCTGATTGCTTTTCACTGATCGGATTAGCGAGAGAGTCAGCCGTCACCCTTGGTCAGCCTTTTATTAATAAGCAAATCGTTGTCAAAGAAGAAGGCCATGGTAACAGCAATGATTATGCAAAAGTGACCATTGAGGACTATGATTTATGTCCGAGATACTGCGGGAAAGTCATTACAGATGTCGTTATCAGAAAATCGCCTTTATGGATGAGAAAAAGACTGAGAGATGCCGGAGTCAGACCGATTAATAATATTGTTGACATTACCAACTATGTGATGCTTGAATATGGACAGCCGATGCATGCGTTTGATCTTGACTATATCAATGATAAGCATATTATTGTCAGACGTGCATCTGATGGAGAAAAAATGAACACCCTCGATGACCAGGAAAGAGTATTAAACGTTAATAACCTTGTCATTGCAGATGGAAAACAAGCTGTTGCCGTCGCAGGAGTCATGGGCGGTGCTGATTCTGAAGTCAACGACAACACCAGAAACATTCTGTTTGAATCAGCCAATTTCAAGGGGGTCAATGTACGTTTAACAGCCAAACAATTAGGCTTAAGAACTGAATCCTCAGCTCGATTTGAAAAAGGACTTGACCCTTACAATACAAAGACCGCTCTTTTAAGAGCCTGTGAACTGGTAGAGATGATTGGAGTAGGGAAAGTCGTTCCCGGCATGATCGATAATCATCAGTCACTTCCTGAAAAAAGGGTCATACCATTTAATGCGGAAAAAATAAACAGGTTCCTTGGTACTGACATAAGCAGTGAGCAAATGATTCAAATACTGGAATCACTTGAGTTTAAGGTAGATATAAAAAAAATGGAAGCTTATGTTCCGACTTTCAGACCTGATGTGGAAGCCTGGGCAGATATTGCAGAGGAAATTGTCAGATTTTATGGATATAACAATATTCAATCATCGCTGATGTCAGGGGAACAGGCAACTCAAGGTGAAAAAACTTATCAGCAGAAAATAAAGGACATCATTAAAAACACCATGGTGTCATTAGGCCTTATGGAAACCTATACTTACTCCTTCACATCAAGAAAAGTATTTGATAAGCTGATGCTAAGCACAGACTCACCTCTAAGAAATACAGTAGTGATACAGAATCCGCTTGGAGAAGATTTCAGCATCATGAGAACAACGACAGTGCCTGAAATGCTTCAGGTTATTTCACATAATGATAACAGAAGAATTTATGAAGGTATGTTTTTTGAAACTGCCTATACCTATCATCCGGTGAAAAATGAAAAACTTCCTGAAGAGAAAAACGTACTGACTATTGGTCTATATGGGAAATACAGCTTTTTATCAATCAAAGGAATGGTTGAGACACTGCTTGAAAGTCTGGGAATCAATGAGGTTATTTATGTTGCAGAAACGGATAATGCCATCTACCATCCAGGGAGATGCGCAGCTATCATGAAAGGTGACAGGAAGATCGGGGTCATCGGAGAAATTCACCCTGATGTGGAAAAGAACTTCGGAACACCAAAAAGGGTCATTGTGGGAGAAATCAGCATAGATATTCTGGTTGAACTGGCTGATATGAAAAAGAATTACAAGAGCCTCCCTAAATATCCGGAAATGGACAGAGATCTTGCGCTGGTAGTCGATGAAGAGATTCTGGCTTTTGAACTTGAAACCGCTATCAGAGAAAATGGAGGTAAACTGCTTGAAAAAATTTCACTGTTTGATGTTTACAGAAGTGAGCAATTAGGTGACAATAAAAAAAGCATGGCTTATTCTCTTACGTTCAGAGCGGATGACCGAACTCTCACAGATGAGGAAGTCAATAATGCTTTGAATAAGATATTAAAAAAACTTAAAGAAAGATTTAATGCGGTATTACGCTGATGGAAGAAATTTACAAGCGGTTTTCCATGGACAGATTTGCAAAATTGTGCGGCATTGCCATAGACGACATCAAGTCAGGTTATGCGGTGACATCAGTCACCATCAATGAAAATCATCTGAATGGTGTTGACATTACACAAGGCGGACTGATTTATACTTTGGCAGATGTCGCTTTTGCCGCGGCTACTAACTCTTATGGCCCTGTGGCAGTCGGCTTAACCACTAACATCTCTTTTTTCAGGAAATCTGAAGCTGGTAACAGACTTGAAGCGATTGCACATGTAATCTCTAAAACCAGAAAAACATGTTCGGTGGATGTTGAGGTGACATGTGAAGGGCAGCTGATTGCAAAAATGACAGGAACTGCGTACATAAAAAATGACTGAATATGAAGTGACATTGAAGCAAAGAAACCCTGTGATCGATGACAGCGATGGGCATATCAGGATGGTAGACGGGTATCGTGATAAAAATGGGATGTATCATGTTTTCTGTGATTTCATCGACTTCAAGTTTGATACTGTCCATTCTTTTCAGGCTGACATCAAATATTACAGGGGTAAATCCCTTTACCAGCTGGAAGATATGGGAATATTGATAAAAAAGAAAATGTATGGTGCCGGATCACCTGGAATAGCTGTTTTCAATCATGAAGCCTATTTGTTTTATGCCATAAGAGGAAATCTAGACCAAGCTGAGTCGTTTATCGGAACGGCAAAACCGGGTGAACCGGGTTATGTCAGCTCTGACATAGCTGTCAATATCTACAAGTGTGATGAATTCGATGGAATCATAACTGAAAATCCAAAGACATATGAGGTCATTAAGCGTGACTGCGGCTGGAAATCGATGAGAGTCGATGATCCGGGTCCTGTTGTTATCAATGAAAAACTTCATCTTTTTTATAAAGGATTCAATGACAACACTGGTAAAAAGAATATTTCGATCGGACATGGGTATTTTGAAGGGGAGAAGTTCATTGACCTTGGTATAGCCCTGCAGTCAGAAGAGGGGTTTGAAATGCCAAGACCCTTTTTTGATGATGGTCAGTATCAGATGTTTATCAGAACTTTTAATCACTCGAAAAGCAGCTGGAGACATTTCGTGAAAGAGGGTAATGAAATGAAAGAACTTGATTATGATTTTTTTAACGGGCACCCGGAAACAAAAGCAAAAGATGCCTGTTTTATCAAGGACAGCGAGGGGAACCTGACTCATGAGGTCTTAGCCTGCGGATATGAGCAGAATAAACTGAAACAATGGCTTTATTGTTTGTCTAAAAAATAATTTTATGGTACTATCTAAATAGAAATGAATGAGGGAAAAACATGAGTTTTATGTATGGAAGCTTTTTAAATGATACAAAATTACTGGTATTTGTCTTACTCATTTTTTCCATGTTTTTTACTGTGTTTGTTGCTATGACCATCATTTCAAAACTGAAGCAGAATAAACTGCTTTATCCATATATGATTTATCAGTTAATTGTCTTTTTTATCCAGTTCTTTGCTATTATAAAATTGATTTCAACCCCTGACATGTTTGTCGTATTGACTAGAATGATTTCCATCCTGTCAGTTTATCTCGAAAGCCTGTTTCTGATTCTTGTGTTTTCGCTTGTTCTTGAGAAAACACCTTCACTTCCGTTCATGCTATCGATGATTGCCATCCCGTTTGTCATCATGAATATTATCATCATTGTCCCTAATTCACTCTTTGTAGTAGAAAGCCAGTATGTCATCAGCTATGAATTTCTATATCTGATTAAAGGAATCTATAAATATGTTGTAGCGCTCATATCCACTATCATAGTGTTTATCTTCATTTACAGAATAAAAGGCCATTTAAAATTAAAGGATATGTTACTGAGCCTACTGATACTGATACCGGTGGCATTTGATGTGTTTTCGAGATTTTTTCAAGGAGGAACATTTGAGGAAGTTTCTCATATATTACTGTTTACAACACAGGTTCTTCTTCTTTATACCATTTCTCAGAAATGGGCATTCAAGTTATTGAATACCATTCAGCGAAATACATTGAATCTGATTAATGACGGGATTATAATCGTCAACTATTTCGGAACAGTCATTTACTCAAATAACAATGGGCTGCTCAGCCATTTTGAAAATTATGAAAGTGAAAATCAGCTGAAGGGAATGCTAATTGACTATCTGGAGGAATATGAACATGTCTTGATTGAAAAATCTTTCTTTGACATGAAGGATAATTACAAGACCGAACTGAAAACCATTGACGGCCAATACTACCTATGCAACATCAATAAACTTCAGAGCGACCACTACAACAGCATGGGGGTCATAGTCTCATTTATTGAAATTACTGAATACAAGCAGCTGATTGATGCCTTGCAGGAAAAAAATATCAACCTTGACAAAGCCAATAATGAACTGGAAGATCAGCAGCGTATCATCAGCAATCTCAATAAAATGAAAGAGGAAGAAAAGATTTCGCAGGAAATAAGAGATCTGCTTGCCAACACGATGACTCAGATATTGACAAGTCTGAAAGCCTGTGAAATATTATTATTAAACGACCAGCATAAAGCGAAAAGCAGTCTGGTTGATGTGAGAAATGTAGCAGATAACTATCTTAAGAGAGTCAGAAAGATGGTATCAAGTCTGAAAGAGAATAAGGAGGAAGTGAATGATTAAAATAGTGGTAGTTGATGACCATGTACTGTTACTGGAAAGCTTGAAAACATTTATTGAACAGGATGATAATTTTAAAATTATCGGAGAAGCAAAAAACGGGGTTGAAGCGATTGATATCTGCAAAAAACTGTATCCTGACATTGTGCTGATGGATGTCAAGATGCCAGACATGGACGGGATTCAGGCAGCCAAGGAAATCAAAAGAGAACTTCCCAGAATTAAAATAATCATCTTGACTTCTTATGAAGATAATGAAAGCATATTTGAAGCATTTGCCATGGGAGTGGATGGATTCATACTGAAAAATACCAACCCTAATGATCTGATGGAGATCATCCGGTTGACTGTCAACGGCATGTGCATTCTGCAAAGAAATATCATGGAACATTTCATGACTCAGCTTAGCGGGAAATGCTTTACTGATTATGAGAAAATTGATGTTGAACTGACAGTGGAGGACATAAAAGTGCTTGAAATGCTGAGTGTCGGAAAAACAAACAGAGAAATCGCAAAAGCATTGAATTATTCAGAGGGAACCATTAAGAACAGGGTATCCAAAATGATTAATCTGCTTGACTTGAAAGACAGGACTCAGCTGGTAGTCTATGCATTGAAACATGATCTGATATAGGGGGGGTATGGAATACACTGATTTGCTCATCAATAAAATACTGTCATATGAAACGATGTACATTATTGTGCTTACTTTTTCATTGGCTTTTTTAGTTTATGTCATCTTGAATGTCAAAAAAAGCATCTTAAAAGAGTTATATATTTCATTAAGCATTTTGCTGCTGGTAGTGCTTTTGTGTAATGCCTTTATTCTGATTTCCTCTTCAGTAAATTTTACTTTTACAGTGTACCTCGTGAAATACATTGCCATCAGTGTCACCAGCGTCCTTTTCATTAATTTTGTCTATTTCTATAATAATAATAAATTTCTTCACCCGGTTTATACAGTACTGCTGTCACTTGTTCCGCTGTTCACTTTTCTTGCTATCCTCACCAATCCGATCCATTTACTTTTCTTCAGCACCATGAATTTTAAAATAGCGACGCCTGGTATCCTTTTTTATATCAATTCGTTTGTGAATGATATTCTGCTGGTAACCGGTCTTCTGCTTTTCACCAGTAAACAGAAAAAGACTGAAAAAGACAAGAAAAAAGAATCGACTTATTTCATGCTGCTGATGAGTGGAATTTTATTGACTAAATCCATATACAATCTTCTGGGTGGGTCATTTGAATACAATGTGACGGTAGCTCTTGCCAATATTGCTGTGATTATTTTCGGATATGTACTGTTTGTCACACGATTTTTTGATATTGAAGCCTATGGGATAGATGAAGCTATCAATAATCTCAAGGAAAGTGTCGTTATCTTAAACAGAGAGAAGAAAATCATAGCAGTCAATAAAAGCTTTGAGACACTTGTCAAGAAAGCTTATCCTGAAGAAATCAAGGAAAGCAGGGATCTGATAAAGTCTTATCAGAGTATTCTGGACAAAAAAAGCCTCCTTCCTAATCAGGAGGACAATGAATATAAGAATATTGAAAGCGGAGAAGATGACAACATCTATCTGAATGTTGTGGAAAGTTCCACTTATGATAAAGACGGAAACATTACCGGTTTCATTCTGATATTCAGAGATATCAGTGAATACATTGAGATTCAGGAAGCCTTGCAGATTAAGAATATTGAATTGACTAAAACCAGAATCAAACTTGAAAACCATATCAACGACATTAAAACGGTAGACAGCCTTGAAAAGAGAAACAGACTGGCAAAGGAACTGCATGATATTCTCGGGCATACCTTAACAGTCACCAATCTGAAACTGCAGTACTGCATTAACAATTTTGATAATGATATAGCAAAAACAAGAGAAAATATAAATGAAATCAAAACCATTGTTGAAAAAGGGATCAATCAGCTGAGTATCTCAATCGATGCTGAAGAAGTGTTCGAATCTGTTTCTATGCTCAGACTGAGGCAGGAACTCTTAAAACTGGCAAGTTCAGTTTCCTCTGATAAACTGAGCATTGAAATAACAGTAAAAGGGGTATATAAAATGATTCCTGTCAAATATTTCAATACCTTATACAGGATCTGTCAGGAGGCGCTGACCAATACGCTCAGGCACTCCCATGCAGAGAATGTTTATATTATCATCAGAGCAGATGATCATAGAATCGACCTCAATATATTTGATGACGGCAGTGGCTGCACTAATCTGCTAAAGGGAAATGGATTAAGCGGAATGGAACAGAGAATTACTGAATTAAATGGGAAAATCACATTTAAAAGTGTTGAAAGAGAAGGGTTCTACATCAAAGCAAGTATTCCCATCATACCTTAAAGTCACTTGGAAAACTGTCTAATCGTCATTCTGATTTTATATCAATCGGCACTTACTAATTCGTGTAAATACTATATAATTTTATTATGTACTTTGATTAGTATACAATATATCCCTAAAGTTATGTCCGTAACTCGCCTGAAAAGGGCGAGTTGGGGATAGAACGAATTAATTGATGAGGAACAAATACTTTTAACGCATATTTTATGCGTTTTTTTTGCTGTTTTCTGTTGCAATTTCAAAAAATGAGATTATAATAAGAGAAGTAGTAAACGTTTACTATAAGGAGAAGGTGTTTGAATAAAAAAGCGACTATCAATGAAGTAGCCAGACAGGCAAATGTGTCGATTGCGACTGTTTCAAGGTATCTGTCAAATAACGGATATCCAATTAAAGAAGAAACAAAGGAGAAAATTGAACTGGCAATCAAAGCGCTTGATTACACACCTAATTATTTAGGCAGAATGTTGAAAACCAATAAAAGCATGGATATCGGAGTGATTATTCCCACCATTTTGAATCCCTATTATCCTGCGGTCATACTGGGAATTGAAAATCTGGCAAGAGAAAAGGGGTATAACATTCTGCTGTGTAATTCAAAAAGAGATAAAACTCTTCAGAAACAGTATATCGATACACTGATTCAAAAGCAGATTAAAGGACTGATTATTTCTTCAATCGGAGATGAGGAAACACTGTTTCATGATATTGTCAAAAAAGGGATCGGTCTTGTTTCTCTTGAGGAAGAAGCACCGATTGACGGTGTTGGTCAGGTTCTTTTCAACTATCAGAATGGGGCCTATCTGGCAATCAGACATCTGATTGAACAGGGACATCGAAAGATCGCTTTCTTAACATCACCTCTTAACAAGAAAAGCAGAAATGAGATTTTACAGGGATATAGCAGATGCCTTAATGACTACAAGCTTGATTATTATAAAGTCATTGAAAACAAGCAGGAAAATGAATATGAAAACGGGATTATGCTGGCTAAGCTGTTAATGGCTGAGAAACATTTACCGACTGCTGTTCTTGCAGTCAATGATATGGCCGCTTATGGTATCATGCAGTATCTGATGCAAAACGGCATAAGAATCCCTGAAGACATGTCAATTATCGGATTTGATGATCTCATCATTTCCAAAATGATGAATCCGCCATTGACAACAGTCAGACAGCCGTCTGAAATGACTGGGGAGCTTGCTGCATCAATGCTATTTGACATACTTGAAGGTCAGCAAGCCAGAAAAATTGTATTAGAGCCTGAGTTGATTATCAGAGCTTCAACAAAAAAAATATAAGGAGAATAAGACATGAGTTCATACAAGGAAAAAGTTGATGTATTAATCGTAGGAGGAGGAATGATCAGTCAGGAAGTCATTCTCCCAACGATTTTTCAGGAACAGAAATATGGAAGAGTCGGAAATATTTCCATTTCTTCTTTAACAGGGGATATTATTGAAAAACTGCAGGGCATGTTTCCGGCTTTTAAAGGGTATCCCGATCCAAAGACTCAAGGAACCACTACCATGTATCCAGATATGTTTAAGCAGGCGATTGCTGACCTCCCTGAAAATGGAGTAGTCATTGTAGCGACTCCCGATCATTTTCATACTCCGGTCATCAAAGCGGCAATTGAAGCAGGGAAACATGTCATTGTAGAAAAACCTTTGTGCTTGAAAGTAGACGAAGCTAATGAGATTATAAAACTGGCTGATGAAAAAGGTATTTATGTCTTGACTGATTATCATAAAAGACATGACAGGTCAATCAGAGCCTGCAGACATAAATTCAGACAAGGTCTTCTAGGGGAAATGCTTCACGGGCATGCATGGATTGAAGAACCTAAATATATGGCACTTGATGTATTCAAGGACTGGTGCGAAAAGAGTTCTCCGTTTGAGTATATTGGTGTTCACTATGCTGATGCATACTATTTCATCACCGGATTGAAACCGAAAAGACTGGTGGCTTTCGGACAGAAAAAATATCTGCCAACACAAGGTAAGAATGCATATGATGCTGTTCAGGCGACTATCGAATGGGAAGACGGGTCAGTTCAGTTTGTACAGACATCTTGGGTGAATACAGAAAAGAATTCAGCCATGACCAATCAGGGAATGATGATGCTCGGAACCATGGGTGAATACTGGGCAGATCATAAAAACAGAAACACCCATTTTGCCACCGAAAAACAGGGATATGATGAATTCAATCCTAATTTCTTCAAGAAATATGACAGTTTTGACTTTCCGGGAGAAGAACAGTGTGTAGGGTACGGATATGATTCAATTGTTCAGGGGATCAATGATGTAAGGACCATTTCCAATACCACAAGTACAGTAGAGGAAAGAAGAAAACTTCTTGCATCCATGGAAGAGACCAGAGCACTGCCAAGGCAGGCTTTAATTGGAGTGGCCATAAACAACGCGGTCAGAATGAGTGCTGATGCCGGCGGTAAGTTTGTCGTTTTTGACAAGAACATGTCAATTAAATTTGAGTAGTGAGGACCATTCATGAGCATAATTGATGCAATGCTTCCTATGGCGTTTTTCATCGCACTGGGTTACTTTTTAAGAAGAGTCAATCTGATTGACGATAAAGTGAAGACTTTTCTCAACAAGCTTCTGTTTTATTTTGCCCTTCCTGCGATGGCTTTTCGAAGCATTGCCAGCTTTGACTTTGAAGAGTCTTTCTCTCTGGCACTTGGACTTCATAACCTGACTGTGCTGATGATTACCTTTGCAGTGGGGATGGTATTTGCTTTCTTACTTAAGAACAGGAAACAGAGAGGCTCATTTCATCAGGCATGGTATCGTAACAATCAGGCTTATGTAGGTCTTCATGTCACTAAAAGTGTCTTCGGTGATTTAGCACTTGCCAAAGCGACATTGGTTAACGGATTTGAAATTCCGGTGGTCAATATCATTGCTATCATCGGCCTTGAAATTTTCAAGGATGATGACATAAGAATCTCTTTCAGAAGAAAAGCAATTAAAACACTGATGAATGTGCTTAAGAATCCATTTCTCATTTCCATAACTGCCGGGATTCTTGTCTCAATCTTTAAAATCCCGGTGCTGTCAGTGACAGCGCTGGACAATACCCTTGAAATGGCAGGCAGGGTAGCACTTCCGATGGCTCTTATTCTCATAGGGGGAAGCCTGACACTAAGCCACCTGAAAGAGAACTTTGTCATGGTATCCATCGTCAGTCTGATCAGATTGCTGATTGTACCTGTGTTTGCTTACTTTTTGGGAATATGGGTTTTTCATTTAAGCGGACTTGACCTGAGTGTGGCAGTGACATTGCTGTCGACACCAGTGGCAATATCCAGTTATGTATTTGCAAAAGAAATGGGAGCAGATGAGAACTTAATGGCATCATTTATTGGACTGTCCACGATATTTTCAATAATCACTATGCCAATCATAAATATTATATTAAAATTATAACGGAGGAAAAAATTATGGCAAAAAGCTTTGAGCTAATACCAAGAGAAGTTAAACATGTGAACACAAAGAACAGGAAAATCGTGACGAAGATTCCGGTACCTGAAAGTATAGCAGTGATTGAAGAACTGAGACAATATGAACCAAGATCCATGTCCGGGCAACCTTTAGTCGTCTGGGACCATGCCAAAGGATATTATGTATTTGATAAATACGGGAATCAGTGGATTGATTTCAGTTCTGGTGTACTGGTAACCAATTCCGGGCATGGTAATGAAAAGATTCAACAGGCCATTATTGATATGACAAGCCACGGACTGCTTCATAATTACTGTTTTCCAACCGAAGTGAGAACAGCACTAGTCAAGAAACTTTCTCAGATTTCTCCTGATCCCCTTGATAAGGTGTTCCTTCTGACAACAGGCAGTGAAGCCTGTGAATGTGCTATCAAATTAGCCAGAACTTATGGCCAGGAAAAAGGCGGGTTGAAGAAAATCAAGGTGATTACTTTCGTTGACGATTTTCACGGAAGAACCATGGGTTCACAGATGGCAGGAGGAAGTCCGAAGTCTAAGGAGTGGATTGTCAATCTTGATAAAGACCTGAATCAGGTTCCGTTTCCTAACTCATTCAAATATGAATGGGCTGATGAATCAAGAGATGACTATTCTGATGATCAGTGTTTTGATACCTGGATGGGTTATCTGAAAGAACAGGACATCACTCCTGATCAGATAGCGGCATTCATGCCTGAAACCTTCCAGGGCGGATGGGCACAGTTCATGCCGGTCGGTTTTGTCATGAGACTGAGAAAATTCTGCGATGACAATGATATTCTTCTTATTTTTGATGAGGTGCAGGCAGGATTCGGACGCTCAGGAAAACTGTTTTCATTTCAGCACTATGATGTGAAAGCGGATCTGGTCTGCTGTGGAAAAGGAATCTCAAGTTCACTGCCGTTATCAGCTGTCATAGGAAGAGCGGATGTCATGGATATTTACGGACCGAATCAGATGACAAGCACTCATACTGGAAATCCGGTCTGCTGTGCCGCTTCTATTGCAAATATTGATTATATGATGGATAATCATCTTATTGAAAACTCTGCAGCCCTAGGTGAGGTCTGTGAAAAGAAACTGACTGAGCTGCAGAAAAAATACCCTGAATATATCGGAAACCTGAAAGGAAAAGGGTTAGTCTGGGCATTGATTTTCACTAAGGCAAACAGTAAGGAAATTGATATGGATCTGGCTCATGATGTTGTCAGATTATCCATAGAAAAAGGACTGCTGCTGTTTGCACCTGTCGGAGCAGGTTCGACAATTAAAGTTTGTCCTCCTCTTGTTATCGATGAGCAGGCACTTTTAGAAGGACTTGATGTGTTGGAAGAGGCAGTGGAAGAGGCTGTCAGATTAAGGAAGTAATTTGTTTAATAAGGTAAAGGGACTGGATAAATTCAGAAGATTTGACTATATTTTGCTGCTGCTGGTACTGATACTTACTGCGGTAGGTTTTATGGTGCTGCGAAGTGCCACTGCTACCATGAATACAGGAGCTTCTATAGTCAAACTTCAGTTTATTTCGATTGTTCTTGGCTTCATCATATGTATGGTCCTTGCTTTCATTGACTATACCTATTTCAAACCATGGGGTTATTTTAT
>JAFGUQ010000126.1 GCA_016938455.1 Clostridia bacterium | reverse complement strand
TCAATTAATACTGAAAATATTTTCCCAATTATCAAAAAGTGGCTGTACTCTGACAAGGATATTTTCATTAGAGAATTAATCTCTAACAGCACAGATGCAATCAGCAAGCACAAGCAACTAGTGGCTATTGGCGAGACTTCAGATGATGAGCAACCATATAAAATCACGGTAACCGTCAATAAAAAAGAAAAGACACTGTCTTTTGAAGATAACGGAATAGGAATGACTGATGAAGAAGTGAAAAAATACATCAACCAGATCGCTTTTTCCGGTGCTAAAGACTTTGTTGAGAAATATAAAGATAAGAGTGATTCAAAAGATCAGATTATAGGTCATTTCGGACTTGGCTTTTATTCTGCCTTCATGGTAGCTGAAAAAGTGACGATCGACACTAAATCATTTGTTAAGGATGCTGAGGCTGTCAGATGGGAAAGTGACGGGGAAACTGAATTCATCATGGACAGTTCAGAAAGAATTCAAAGAGGAACCACTATCACACTGCATATCACAAAAGAAGAAAAAGAATTTCTGGATGTGGCAAGAATTAAAGAAACAGCAAAGAAATACTGCGGATTCATGCCTTTTGACATCTATATTGCGGATGCAAATGAAAAACCTGATAAAGAAGGAGAAGAAAAGACTCCTGAACCGATTAATGACAGTAAACCATTATGGCTGAAAAGACCTTCTGAATGCAGTAATGAAGAGTATATCGAGTTCTATAAAAAGACATTCAATGATTTCCAGGATCCTTTATTCTGGATACATCTTAATATGGATTACCCGTTCAAATTAAAAGGGATCCTGTATTTCCCGAAACTGAAACACGAATTTGAAACCGGTGAAGGTAAAATCATGCTTTTCTATAACCAGGTTTATGTGGCTGACAACATCAAGGAAGTCATCCCTGAATTTCTGCTGCTGCTAAAAGGAATGGTTGACTGCCCTGATTTACCGCTGAATGTATCAAGAAGCTTCCTTCAGAATGACGGATATGTGCAGAAAATATCCAATCATATCACCAAAAAAGTAGGTGATAAGCTCAACCAGCTCTTTACTAAAGAAAGAGAAAACTACAACAAATACTGGGATGATATCAATCCTTTCGTTAAATACGGATGCCTGAAAGAAAAGAAACTTTATGAAAAGATCAAAGGCTCCATCATTTACAAGACAATCAATGATACTTATGTGACTTTAGAGGAATATCTGGCTGAATGCGAAGAAACACATAAGAACAAGGTCTATTATGTCTCAGATATGAATAAACAGGCACAATATATAGAAATGTACAAAGAACATCATCTTAATGCAGTCCTGATGCCTGTCATGCTTGATTCACACTTCATCAATTTCATTGAAACCGAAAACAGGGATGTGAAGTTTGAAAGTATCGATGCCGACATCAAAAATGCTTTGAAATCTGAGGAACAGGCTGAAGAGATGAAAGAGCTGATTGACTATTTTAAAAAAGCACTTGAGAATGACAAACTGAAAGTTGAGACTCAAGCTTTGAAAAACAAGGACATCAGTGCCATCATCGCCATCGATGAGCAGAGCAAGCGTTTTGAGGAAATGTCTAAAATGTATGGGGGAATGAATTTCGGAAATCCTTTCCAGGGAGAAGATACATTGATTCTGAACACGGCAAGCCCTGCTGTTGTGAAACTGGCTGCTATGGAAGAATCCGAGGATAAAGCTGAAGTAGCTAAACATATTTATCAGATGGCTAAGCTCTCTGCAGGGAAACTTGACCCGAAGGAGCTCAGCGAGTTCATAAAAAGAAGTTCCGGTTTTCTTGAAAAAACAATTTAATAAAAAGGCACCAGAAATATGGTGCCTTTTTCATTAAAAAATGTATAATATATACTTGATTATAAATTAATGGAGATAAAGATGAGTGAAGTGAAAAGAATCTATGTGGAAAAGAAAGCAGATTACCATGTTGAAGGAGCAGGACTGCTCAATGAATTCAAACATCTGTTAGGTATCAGCGGCCTTACTTCTGTGAGACTGCTGAACCGGTATGATATCGAGGGCATCAAAGAAGAAGATTATGAAAAAGCGAAAAATACTATTTTTTCAGAACCGCCTGTCGATTTAATCTATGAAGAGGAGTTCCTGCTTAATGAAAAGGATTCGCTTCTCTGTTATGAATATCTCCCCGGACAATATGATCAGCGTGCTGACTCTGCATCGCAGTGTATTCAGCTTTTATCAGAAGATGAAAGCGTGACTGTGAAATCAGCTAAAGTGCTTGTCTTAAGCGGTGATATCGGACAGGATGACATTGATAAAATAACCAGTTATGTGGTGAATCCTGTTGAAGCAAGAGTAGCCTCAATGGATAAACCTGATACATTGGGCATGACACTTGAACCACCTGGAGCGATTGCAGTTTTAAAAGGTTTCATCTCCATGGAAGCACAGGACAGAGAGCGGTTCATGGCTGAAAAAGGACTGGCGATGAACCTGGAGGACTTAGCTTTTGTACAGGACTATTTTAAAAATGTTGAAAAAAGAAATCCTACCATTACTGAAATCAGAGTCATTGATACTTATTGGTCAGACCACTGTCGCCATACCACGTTTTTGACACAGATTGATGACATCCTCATCAATGATTCGATTTATCTTGACCGATGCAAAGAAACATATGATGACTATATAAAAGCCAGAAAGTTCATTTATGACGGGAAAAAAGAAAAACCGGTCTGTCTGATGGATATTGCACTGGCAGCGATGAAGCAGCTTAAGAAACAGGGAAAACTGACTGATCTGGAAGAAACAGATGAAATCAATGCCTGCAGCATCGTCATCACCGCGGATATTGACGGAAAACCGGAAGAATGGCTGATTATGTTCAAGAACGAAACACATAACCACCCGACTGAAATTGAACCTTTTGGAGGCGCCGCCACTTGTTTGGGCGGAGCTATCAGAGATCCGTTATCTGGAAGAGCTTATGTCTATCAGGCTATGCGTGTCACCGGAAGTGCAGATCCGACAAAAAAAATCGAAGAGACACTAGAGGGAAAACTCCCTCAGGTTAAAATTACAAGAGAAGCCGCACATGGCTACAGCTCATACGGCAATCAGATCGGATTGTCAACAGGGCTTGTTGAAGAAATATATGATGAAAAATATATGGCAAAAAGAATGGAAATCGGTGCAGTCATCGCCGCAACACCAAGGAAGAATGTGTTCAGAGGAAAAGCGCTTCCAGGAGATGCCATCGTGCTTCTGGGAGGACGGACTGGACGTGACGGCTGCGGAGGAGCGACCGGTTCATCTAAGGAACATACCGAAGAATCACTGGCCACTTGTGCAGCAGAAGTCCAAAAGGGAAATCCGCCGACAGAAAGAAAAATACAGCGGTTATTCAGAAATGAGAAAGCAAGCAGTCTGATTAAGGTCTGCAATGATTTCGGAGCAGGTGGAGTTGCTGTTGCCATCGGAGAAATCGCTCCAGGATTAATCATAGAACTTGATAAAGTCAGAAAAAAATATGATGGATTAGACGGGACTGAACTTGCCATCAGTGAATCTCAGGAGAGAATGGCAGTGGTGGTAGAAAAAGAGAATATGGATCAATTCATAACCTATGCTGAAAATGAGAACCTGGAAGCATATCAGGTAGCAGAAGTGACCAGAGAAAACAGACTTGTCATGAAGTGGAATCAGACTGAAATCGTCAATATTGACAGAGACTTTCTTGACACCAATGGAGTGACTCAGCATGTGAATGCCGAAATAACCGCTCCTGATATGAAAACATATTTTGATGAAGAAATAAATACAGATAAACTGGAAAATAAACTTAAGAAAAGGCTGTCCAGCCTGGAAAGCTGCAGCAGGAAGGGCTTAGTGGAACGCTTCGACAGCACAGTCGGAGCATCGACGGTGCTGATGCCTTTCGGGGGAACCAGCCAGTTGACTCCACAAGAGGGAATGGCTGCGAAAATACCTACATTGTCAAAAACAGACACTGCAACCCTAATGACTTTCGGATTCAATCCTAAAATCAGCAGCTGGAGTCCATTTCACGGTGCCGTATATGCAGTGCTTGAAAGTGTGGCTAAAATTGCAGCCATGGGAGGAAATGTTTCCAGGACAAGACTGACTTTTCAGGAATATTTTGAAAAACTGTATAAGAATGAACAGAGATGGGGGAAACCTCTTGCGGCACTGCTCGGTGCATACTATGCACAGAAAGAGTTTGAAATCGCTGCTATAGGAGGGAAAGACAGCATGTCCGGCACTTTCAAGGACATCGATGTTCCTCCGACACTTGTCTCATTTGCAGTCAATGTCACCAGCGCAGGCAAAATAGTTTCTGCAGAATTTAAAAATGAAGTATCAGAGGTGGTTTTAGTCAGAATTCCTGTCAATGAGGATTATCTTCCTGATCTTAAGGAAGCCAGAAGCATTTATATGACATTCCATCAGCTGGTAAAGGAAAACAAGATACTGGCGGCTTCTACTGTCAAAGAAGGTGGAATCCTGGAATGTGTTGCTAAAATGGGATTCGGAAATCATGTCGGATTCTCATCAAATGGTACTTTAAGTGAAGATGAATGGATGACAAGCAATTATGGATGTATCATTGCGCAGGTAAAAGGAGAAACTCCTTATGAAATCATCGGGAATACCAATCAGAACGGGATTATTGCCATTTCAGATGAGACAATAGCAATCAACGAGCTGATTTCTTCATGGAAGAGTAAGCTTGAAGAAGTATTTCCAACAGAAGCAGATAAGCAGACCGGTCAACCTTTAAGCAGACTGCATGACTATAAAGAAAGAATCATTTTGCCGAAGGGAATCGCTAAACCAGGGGTGTTCATTCCTGTTTTCCCCGGAACAAACTGTGAATATGATGTTGAGAAAGCCTTTATAAAAGCGGGTGCAAAAAGTGCTGTTGACATATTCAGAAACATGTCTGCATCAGATATTCACTCTTCTGTGGAACGAATAGTCACCTCAATAAAAAACAGTCAGATGATAGCGTTTCCTGGCGGGTTCTCAGCCGGTGATGAACCAGAGGGATCCGGTAAATTCATTGCCACTGTATTCAGAAACGCCTATATAAAAGAAGCGGTTTTAGAACTGCTTAATAAAAGAGATGGGTTGATCATTGGCATATGTAACGGCTTTCAGGTACTGATCAAGTTAGGGCTGGTTCCATATGGCACTATCATCGATATGCATGAGAACAGTCCGACCCTGACATTCAACAAAATAGGAAGACATGTGTCCTGCATGGTCAACACGAAAATCATCAGCAATAAATCTCCATGGTTAGCGAGTGTGAAACCGGGTGATGTCCACACCATACCAATCAGCCATGGTGAAGGAAGATTTGTCGCCAGTGAGGATATCATCAGAAATCTGTTTGACAATGGACAGGTGGCCACACAATATGTGGATTCACACAATCAGCCGACTTATGATATTGCCTATAATCCCAACGGGTCGTATCATGCCATTGAGGGAATTACCAGCCTGGATGGCCGTGTGTTCGGTAAAATGGGTCACTCTGAGAGAATGGGAGAAGACATCTGCAAAAATGTCCCGGGAAACAAGGACCAGCTAATTTTTGAGTCAGGAGTTAAATATTTTAAATAAATGAGCTTATTCGAAATACATTGCCATACAAAGGAAGTAAGCATCTGCGGTTGGGTTAATGGCAAGGAAGTAGCCAACATACATAAAAAAGCAGGGTTTGACGGTATCTGCATCACTGATCATTATTATAAAGGCTTTTTTGAGATGCATCCGGGAAAAAGCGACAGAGAAATTGTTGATCAGTATCTTGCAGGATATCGAAGCGCTAAAAAGCAGGGGGATTTAATCGGATTGACTGTCTTACTGGGAATTGAACTCAGATTTGAAGAGAATATAAATGATTATCTTGTTTATGGGATTGATGAGCAGTTTCTGTATGATAACCCTCATGTTTATGAGATGACATTGTCCAGATTTGTGGAATCAATCAAAGGCACAGATATTCTGCTTGTTTTTGCTCATCCTTTCAGAGAAGTCATCACAATGATGGACCCCGCTCTCTTTGAAGCCGTGGAAAGCTATAACGGAGCATTCAGATTAAACTCAAGAAATCATCTTGCAAATCAATTTCAAAAAATGCATAATCTAATTGGAACATGCGGAAGCGATTTTCATCGGGTAGAAGACATTGCATTGGCATCAATGGAATTTTATGATGACATCAGTAATGTAAAACAAATGATTAATGCCATCAGAGATAATCGCTTCAGCCATAAAATTAAAGTTCAGGAGTAAATATGATGACACCTAAAGAAGTAATCAAGAGAGTGATTGAATTCGATAAAGCACCGAGAATCGGGTATGATTTTCAATACGGGAATTATACTGACTTTTATGGGCTGAACCTGAAAATGAAACAGTCTCCCGAACTCAGCTGGCAGAAACCGTCTTTTTTTGCTGACAGATTTCCGCAATATGAAAAGTTTGACGGCTTCATGCATCTGGACGAATTCGGGAATTTGTGGGGAAAGATGAGCCATGATCTGACAGGAGGAGGCGAAGTCCTAGTAGGTGCATTGTCATCATGGGATATGCTTGAAAACTATACAATGCCTGATTTTGATAATCCTTCAAGATTTGCCCATCTGGAAGAAGAGGCAGATAAAAATAAAGACCGTTTCTTATCAGGCTGGGTCATGGGTTTCCCTTTTTCATTCATGCGGAAAATGAGGAAAATGGAAAATTTCCTGATGGATCTGATTCTTGAAAAAGAGAATGTGATTATATTAAGAGAGAAAATGACAGATATGCTGGCCGGAGTGATTGAAAATTATGGTAAGCTGGGAGCAGATGCCATTTTCTTCTGTGAAGACTGGGGTGTGCAGGACAGACTGCTGATCAGTCCGGCTTTATGGAGAGAAATCTTCAAACCTTCCTTTACCAGATTATGCAATGCAGCCAGGAAATATGATATGAAAGTCATGATGCATTCTTGCGGTTACATTTATGAAATACTTGAAGACCTGATGGAAGTTGGAATCAACGTATTTCAGCTTGACCAGCCAAGCCTGATGGGACTTGAGAACCTTGCAGAAATCATTGGGAAAAAAGCGACATTGTATTCATCTGTCGATATCCAATCGGTGCTTCCGACAGGAAACAAGCAGCTGATAGAAGAACATGCAACAAAAATGGTTAAATTATTCCATCAGAATGGTGGATTGATTGCCAAAGATTATGGTGATTACAGAACAATTAATGTTTCCATGGAATCAGCAGACTGGATGAGAGAAAAGTTTTTTGAGCTTGGGAAAAGACCTTGATGAACTTTATGGTATAATAGATAAATGGAAAAAAACAAAAGTACGACACCACCTAAAAAAAGAGTGAAGAAAAGAAGAATAAAACATCAGATGAAACCAAGAAGCAATGCGACCAGAATTATTCTGACTGTATTCTGGCTTGCTTTTTTTGCATTTGTTGTCTATACCTTTATATATGCTTATCATTTAACCCATGACTTTGTCATCGACCGTTCCAAGGTGGATATCGCTGCATTAGTCGGTGATATTTCAGAAGATGAAGCAGTGGTCATAGACATTCCATGGGGTGCTGATACCGGTGAGATTTCAGAGCAGCTCATTGATATGGGTATCATCAGCGGTAAGAAAATCTATAAATGGTATCAGTTTGAGCTGTATTCCATGCTGATGGGAAATGACGGCGACTATAAGTCTGGCGTTCATTTGATAAACAAGAATATTGATTATGATAATCCTATTGGCTATGACATGCTGATTTATATCTTTTCTCAGAATCCGGAACCTAATCCGACAGCGAAAATCACATTCCCGGAAGGACTTACTTTCAAACAGACTGTGGCTAAATTTGTCAGCAACGGGTTTGTCAGTGAAGAAGAATTTGTAAAAGCATGCAATGAAGGAACTTATGACTATGACTTTATTGATCAGATTCCGGATGACCCAAACAGAAAATATCGCCTGGAAGGATATCTGTTCCCTGATACCTATATCTTTGACATCACAACAGGGTCTGAAGTGGCTGTTAAGAAAATGCTTGATAATTTTGACCGGAAATTCAAACAGGTTTATGTGGAAAGAGCTGAAAAACTTGGCATGACCATTGATGAAATCATTATCATTGCTTCACTTGTTGAAAAGGAAGCACAGATTGATGAGGAATTCGGTATCATTGCCGGGGTTATTTACAATCGTTTAAAGACTGATGACACTTCTTTGCAGAGGCTTCAGATAGATGCGACCATACAGTATTATCTGTTAAATGAAACAGGGGAAGTCAAGGAGAATCTGAGTACAGAAGACACTCAGATCGATACGCCATATAATACTTACCTTTATGCAGGTCTACCTCCGGGACCCATTTGTAATCCAAGTGAAAAAGCCATTATCGCAGCATTGTTCCCGGATGAGCACAATTACTTTTATTATGTTGCTAAAGGCGATGGCTCGCATGCATTTGCCAAGAATTTATCGGAGCATAATAATAATGTGATAAAATATTCAAAATAGGATAGATGATGAAAAACCCGAGAAAATTCTGGATTGTCAATGAGGATGTTGAAAAATACATAAGAAATACATTGAAAAGCAGCAGCCGATTTCTAATGGAACTGGAACAGTATGCTGAGATTAATAATGTGCCGATCATGACGAAAGAGACAAAGTGCCTGATTGAGATAATCGGGTGGCTTCAAAAACCTGAGAGGATTCTGGAAATCGGTACCGCCATAGGCTATTCATCAATTTGCTTTTCAAATTTTCTCGCTGCAGATGGTTCCATTGAAACCATAGAAATAGACAGTGATCTAGCCCTGATTGCCAGAGACAACATCAAAAAAGCCGATCTCGCACAAGTCATCAGTGTCATTGTAGGCGAAGGTACTGATGTTCTAACAAACATTGACAAGAAATATGATATGATATTCATAGATGCAGCAAAGGGGCAGTATGAGACATTTTTCGATCTCTGTTCCCCGATGATCAACCCTGGGGGAATCATCATCTCTGACAATGTACTGTACCGGGGAATGGTAGCCAGAGGGGAAACCGTTCCCAGGAGGAAGAAGCATCTTGTAGAACGCCTGGATCAATTCATCAAAAAGGTGATGGAGGATGACAGGTTTGACAGCAGCTTATTGTCTATCGGAGACGGAGTGCTGCTCTCATATCGAAAGGATTATGACGAATGAAGAAGGTGGAACTGCTGTCACCGGCAGGAGATCTTGAAAAACTCAAGACAGCATTCATGTATGGTGCCGATGCAGTTTATGTAGGCACTAAAATGTTCAGCCTGAGAAGCGGGGCAGGAAACTTTGATGAAAACGATTTGATTGAAGGTGTTTCATATGCCCATGAAGCAAATAAAAAAGTCTATGTGGCACTGAATATACTTCCCAGAAATTTAGACTTGAAAATGATGGGACAGACTATTAATATGATTATGAGATCAAAAGCCGATGCTGTAATTCTATCTGATCCGGGTTTGCTCAGTTTTATCAGGAAATACAGTGACATTGACATACATATCAGTACACAGGCGAATATCACTAATATAGAAACGGCTAAAATGTTTGCGAAAATGGGAGCGAAGCGTCTGATTCTGGCAAGAGAACTGTCTCTTATTGAAATTAAGGAAATCATCAGTGAACTTCCATCTGATGTGGAGGTGGAAACCTTTGTGCACGGAGCCATGTGCATGGCTTATTCAGGAAGATGTCTGTTAAGTAATTTCATGGCAGGAAGAGAAAGCAACAGAGGAGACTGTGCTCAGCCCTGCCGGTGGAATTATCATCTGGTCGAAGAAAAAAGGCCGGGAGAATATATACCTGTTTATGAAGATGAAAGAGGAACCTACATTTTCAATTCCAAAGATCTGTGCTTGATCGAGCATATCGACGAACTGATTGAAGCCGGGATTTCCAGTCTGAAGATTGAAGGAAGAATGAAAAGTGTATTCTATAACGCATGTACGACGCGGGGATACCGGTTTGCCATTGATGCCTATTACAATGATAAAGAAAATTATCAGTTCGATGAAAGATGGCTTGATGAAGTAAAAGCGGCTTCTCACAGACAGTTTACAACCGGATTCTATTTTGATGATGATCCAAAAGCACAGATTTATACCACCAGCAGTTATGAAAGAGATAAGATCTATGTCGCTAATGTACTTGAATATGACAAAAAAACAAAAATGGCCAAACTGACACAGCGTAATAAAATCAGTAAAGGAGATGTCATTGAATTCATGTCACCGGACGGTCTTGATTTCACTGTCATCGCCGATGAAATATTGGATAAGAACCTTGAGCCTATTGACAGCACTCCTCATGCTGAGATGATTTACTATCTGAAAGTGGATGCGGATGTGGTCAGCGGCTCACTCGTGAGAAAAAGTAAGGAGAACAAGTAATGAAAAATGTGACGATAATCGGTGCAGGAAATATGGGCGGAGCTCTCATTAAAGCCATCAGCAGAAGCAAAAGCTATAAAGTGCTTGTCTATGACGCAGATAGTGCAAAAGCAAAAACTTTTGCCGGGAAGAATACTGTCATCATGGGTTCTCCGCATGAAGCTTGTCTTCAAGGTGATATCATTATCCTTGCTGTCAAACCGAATATAGTCCTTAATGTGCTTGATGATCTTAAAAATGACATTAAGGAGAAACTGGTGGTGACCATTGCCGCAGGTGTGACTCTGAAAAAATATGAAGAGACTGTTAAAGGAATTAGAATCATCAGATGCATGCCTAATATGCCTGCACTGGTGCAAGAGGGAATGACGACTCTCTGCAAGGGAAGCAATGCCACGGGCGATGATATGAAACTGGCACTTGATCTGCTTTCCCATGCTGGAGAAACTTTAGTCATTGATGAAAAAAACATGGACGGCGCAACTGCTCTTGCTGGAAGTTCTCCGGCTTATGTCTTCATGATGGTGGAAGCGATGGCAGATGCAGGGGTTCTTGAAGGACTGAAAAGAGAAGATGCATACAAGCTGGCTTCACAGGCTGTTTTAGGAAGTGCTAAAATGCTGCTGGTCACCAAGGAACATCCGGGAGAATTGAAAGACAGAATCTGCTCACCTGGAGGAACCACAATTGAGGCAGTGAAAGTGCTTGAACAGGAAGGTTTCAGAAACGCACTTATTAAAGCCATTAATGTCTGTGCTGATAAATCGAAAAAACTGTCAGGAGAATCTAAATGAAGACAGTAGATATATATACTGACGGAGCATGCTCATATAATCCGGGACCCGGAGGATACGGAGCAGTGCTGATTTACGGGAAAACAGAAAAAGAAATATCAGGATACAAAGAAATGACCACCAATAATGAGATGGAACTGATGGCAGCTCTTAAAGCGTTGCAGATGCTGAAACACCCATGCAAAGTCACACTGTATTCTGACAGTGCCTATCTGGTCAATGCTTTTCTGCAGGGATGGATTGAAAACTGGGAATCTCTGGGATGGAATAAAAAGAAAGATGAGCTAAAAAACAGACAATTATGGATGGATTTAGCAGCAGAAGCTAAAAAACACCAGATGACATGGGTCAAAGTAAAAGGCCATTCAGATAATGAATATAATAACCGGTGTGATGAACTTGCCAGAAATGAAATAATCAGAAATCATAAACCTTCAAAAGAATAAAAGTCTTTTCCTGTATATATAGAAATAGTATTTCGATTGATGTAAAATAGAATTAAAGTAACTTTTAGTGAGGTAAGTGCTATGAGAATGTATGATATTATCGCAAAAAAACGCGACAGCAAGAAACTTTCTTATGAAGAACTTGAATTCTTTGTGAGTGGAATTTGCGATAAAACCATACCTGACTATCAGACGACTGCTTTTTTAATGGCTACTTATCTAAATGGGCTGGATGAAGAAGAAACTTACCAGTTATGTAAACTGATGGCTCATTCAGGTGATGTGATGACATTTCCTGATTCAATGATGACAGCTGATAAACACTCTACAGGAGGTGTCGGGGACAAAACATCACTGATTGTCGGACCTGTTGTAGCTGCAAACGGGAGTACACTTGCAAAAATGACAGGACGGGCGCTTGGACATACAGGTGGCACAGTGGATAAACTTGAATCCATCCCGCATTTCAATGCCACATTGTCCATGGAACAATTCAGGGAAATTTATCAGAAGTCCAATTTATGCATCACCGGACAGACAGGGAATATGGTGCCTGCTGATAAAATATTGTATGGATTAAGAGATGTGACCGCCACTGT
>JAFGUQ010000125.1 GCA_016938455.1 Clostridia bacterium | reverse complement strand
GGCTTGATACTGACTGTTTGCTAAACTTTATCAGGTCGGGACTTCCACCCGACTATATTCTACGCACCGAACTGGCGCACTCCTTTTAGGTTATTATAAAACATTTGCCAAAATGTGTATATACTAATACCGTCAATTATGATACAATTTTGAAAAAAGAAAGAGACTACGCATGATTGAAATTATTAAAGTTCTCATCTGGTCTGCTGTACCATTATTAGAACAGCGTGTATCCATTCCTCTTGGAATTTTCGTTTATGATTTAAATCCCTTTGTCGTTTTCATCACTGCTTTTCTTGGCAGTCTATTACCTGTTCCATTTATATTATTCTTCTTTTCCCATATTTTTGAATGGCTCGGGAAAACAAGACTTTTAAAATGGTTTTATGATTTCGTTGATAAAAAAGTGAAAAAAGGTAAAGATAAAATTGAAAGATATGAAAAATGGGGTCTTATTCTTTTTGTAGCCATTCCACTTCCGACCACCGGTCTCTGGACGGGATCTGCAGTCGCTGCTTTTTTGAAAATGGATAAGAAAAAAGCCTTCACATATGTTTTTATAGGAGGGCTCATTTCCGCTACGATTATTACACTCATTTGTGTTTTGTTACCTGAATTTGCTGATTCTTTTTTTAAAAGCCCGGTTTCCCCAGCAGTTTAAACATATTCTTCTTGTACATTTCCACTCCCGGCTGATTGAAGGGATTCACGCCAAGGACATGTCCGCTTATTCCGCATGACTTTTCAAAGAAGTATATCAGATAACCAAGATTAAACTCATCAATCACAGGGATTTCTATGACTATATTGGGAACAGAACCGTCAGTGTGTGCCTGTATAGTGCCTTCTAAAGCCTTTTGGTTGACATAATTAACGCTTTTACCTTCAATGTACCTAAGCCCGTCAACATCATCTGGTAACGATGGAATCAATACATCAGCATTTGGTGTCAAGACATTGAGAACAGTTTCAAAAAGAATTCTCTCCCCTTCTTGAATATATTGGCCCATTGAATGAAGATCAGCTGTCAAGTCGACCCCGGCAGGAAAAATGCCTTTCAACTCTTTTCCTTCACTTTCACCGAAAAGCTGTTTCCACCATTCTGTGAAAAAATGAAGTTTCGGCTCATAATTTGCCATTATTTCAATTTTTTTACCTTTTGAATAGAGTATATTTCTGGCACTGACGTAAGCAATACAGTTGTCATTGCAATGGTGGTAGGCGTTTTTAGCACCTTCTACCAGCTTAAAGATATCATAACCTGCAGCAGCAATGGGAAGAAGCCCAACTGCTGTGAGAACGCTGTATCTTCCGCCAATATCGTCAGAAATTACAAAACTCTTGTAATTTTTTTCAATCGCTATTTTCCTTAAAGCGCCACTGGTGGCGTCAGTAGTCACATAGATTCTTTCACTGGATTTTTCACCATATTTCTCATCAAGAAGCTTTGTAATGACCCGAAATGCAATAGCCGGTTCAGTTGTTGTACCTGATTTTGAAATTACATTGACTGAGAAGTCCTTGTCTTTTAAATATTCAGTCATTTCACTGATATAGGTTGAGCTGATTGAGTTGCCCATAAAAAGTATTTCCATTCCCTGAGTATTAAAATATCCTTTTAATGCATCAATGACAGCCTTTGATCCCAGATAAGATCCGCCAATTCCTATAACTACAAGTACCTCACTCTGATTTCTGATTTTTTCTGCTGTTTCAGCTATATCTTCAAGAAATTCTTTTTTCAGGTTAACAGGCAGATCCATCCATCCGAGAAAATCATTACCTTTTCCCTGTTTGCTTTCTAATAAAACTAAAGCACTTTTTACTTTATTAAAAATGCTTTCATACTCATCCTCATTTATGAAATTTTTACAAAATTCCAGGTTTACTTTAATCTCATTCATTTGAATCCTCCAGTTTATTGACAGAAACCTCATAAGCTACTCTCTTAACAATCTGCTCATCATATTTTTTCTCATAGAAACGGCTTTGAATTCTGCCCCACACTTTTATTTCTTTTCCGATTTCCAGTCTTTCGCAAAACCGTGCATTTCTTCCCCAGCAGATACAAGGAATATAATCTGATTTATTATATGCTCTGTTCACCGCCAGAAGGATATCGGATATCTCTCTTCCGAATGGAGTGGTTCTGTAATTTGGCTTTTTACAGATGTATCCGTCAAAGAAGACTTCGTTTCTGTACATGCTTTCATTAAAAGCATCAATGAACTTAGCTTCCCTTGCAAAAACATTCAGAACAAGTTTGCTTTTATTACCAATCATGTTGTTATATGATCTGTATTGCCCTTCGACAGAAAGTGGTTTATCTTTGACGATTTGACTGACTTCAATCAATCTTTCAGAAATCAATACGGGAATTTCATCAAAAGAATTACTGAGTCTTCTTATCAGAAGATTAAATATATAAAATTTCTCTCCATATATCTCGTGATTAATCTTTGGTTCATCTTGTACAATTCCAACAATACTTACATTATTATTATCAGAAAAATCATTTATAGAGTTCATAATTCGCCACTGGCTCTTTCTCATATGTATTTCTTGTATATTATATACTATTTTACAAAAAAAATAAACATTTATAAATCTGTTGTTTTATCAGGTCTTTTCATGCTATACTTTACATGTTTTCGGGGCGTGGCTCAGCTTGGTAGAGTACTTGACTGGGGGTCAAGGGGTCGCAGGTTCAAATCCTGTCGCTCCGACCAAAAAAAGGTTCCTTACGGAACCTTTTATTCTTTTTTTTCATTCTTCTGTTCTAATTCAATTTCTTCTTCAGAGATTTTTTCAGTTTCTTCAAGTTGATCTTTTGTTTTCAGAATGCTTGCGAATTCTGATGTTCCGGTATTCTCATATTCCTGATCGATAATGACATCTTTTCTCTTCTTTTCACCAAGGCTGATAATCAAAGTGATGATACCGAAAATCAGAAAGAAAATGAAACCGATCACCTGATTGGCTCTGATTGATCCAATCAGAAGGCTGTCAATTCGAAGTCCTTCTATAAACATTCTCCCGAAGCCGTAAAGCATCATATAAAGACAGAAAATCTGCCCTGTGAATTTCTTGTTTTTCCGTATGAGGAACAGTAACAGAAATACTGAAAAGCTCCATATAGACTCATAGAGGAATGTCGGATGAACAGGGATATCAGGATAAAGCTGAACACCGTTAAATGACCCTAAAATAGTCAACTGATTTGAAATGCTCTGACTTGTCATCCCCCATGGTAAAGCTGTATTGATTCCAAAAGCTTCCTGGTTGAAAAAGTTCCCCCATCTTCCAATTGCCTGTGCAAGCGCAACGTAAGGGACAATTAAATCAGCTAATTCAAGAAATCGTAATTTTTTGATTTTACAGTAAATCATAGCAGTGGCAATCCCACCGATTAATCCGCCATATATTGCTAATCCGCCATCTCTGATATTAATGATTTCCTTGAAACTCCATGATGAGTCCACAAAGAACACCACATAAAACAGTCTGGCAAATATAATACCAATGGGTACTGCGAACAGCATGATATTGACAATGTCGTCTTCATTCATGTTGAATTTCTTCGCATCTCTTAATACAAGGATAACAGCGATACAAAATGCAAATCCGATGATTAACCCATACCAGTAGATATCAACGCCAAATACAGAAAAAGCGACTCTGCTGACACTGACTTCGAACCCTCCAAACAAATTTGGAAATGATATAACACTTTTCATTTTATTCCCTCATTTCTTTTTTCTAAAGTTTATAGTAACACATTTTCAACATTTTCAGCAAGATGTCTGACAAAAGCTTTTGTTCTTGGAAGAATCAAATCCGCTTTCTTTCCATAATACAGAGCATCAGAAATCTCAATAAACTTATTTGAATATTCTTTCAGGACTCCCTTAATTTCTTCGGCCTCTTTGTCTTTGTAATATTCTACAATCACTAAACAGCCTATATATTTTTCAAGAAGCGGCTCAAAAGCGGTATTAGCATTGGCAAGTGCTTCATTCTTCACTTTATCAATCTGCCCTTTCTGAGTCACCAGTGCATTATTAGCAGGTAAATTTGCCTGAAACTGCCCGATAATCATATTAAGCAGTTCTACAAAAGAATCTCTGAAAGTCTTGAACATATTTAAAAATTTTCTCTTTATTCTTCTGAAGATATTGGGATGATATGTTTTTCTGAGTTCTCTTTTCCTGTCTAGATCCGCTTCCTTTGTCAACATATCATGATATCTGTATATAATTGGAATCATGTCAATTTCTTTTTTATATATCAGCACAGTTTTCTTAAATTCAGTCGGTTCACTTAAGATAATCTCAATACCGCTGCTGTCCGGTTTCATAATTCCGGTGAATTCTACACCATTCGGCATTTCTACAGTAACCATATCATTTCTGTAGTCTTTTAGGCACTTATCGATAGCTCGTCTTCTGATGATGGTCATGATAAATCCTGCAATGATGATTGAAACTAGTGCAATTTCAAATGTATTTCCAGCCATTAGCTGCCTCCATATATCTTTTTTACATAGTCAATATCTATTAGAATCTGTTCTTTAAGTTTTGTAATGTCAGCAAATTTCACTTCATTTCTGATATGCTGCTTAAAGATGACTTCTATTTCCTTACCATAAAGCCAACCTGAGAAGTCAAAGATATGTGTTTCAATAATGACTTTTTCTCCCTGGTCGATGGTAGGATTAAAGCCAAGATTAGTGATGCTTTCATATGTCTTACCATCAACGATTGTATTGGTATAATAGACACCGCTTTTAGGAAGTGCATAATCTTTCAGAGGAATGATATTCGCTGTCGGAAATCCGATTAGTGTTCCTATCCTGTTTCCGTATTCCACTCTTCCTTTAATTGAGTAATATTTTCCCAGCAGATTTTTAGTTCCTTCCATATCCCCTTCTTTTATCTTAGCTCTGATATTGGAAGAACTGATAATTTCATCACCGTATTTCATTGCCTGTATCGTGATCACCCTGAATCCATACTCACGACCTAATTTTTCCAGCAAAGCAGCATCACCAGACCCCTTATATCCGAAATGATAATTGAAACCGATTAGAATGATTTTAACATTATATTTATCAACCAATATTTTTTTTATGAATTCTTCTGCTTCCATACTTGAAAACTGACTATCAAAATTTCTAAGGCAAAGTGTATCCACATTGAGTTCTTCTAAAATCTCAATTTTCTTTTCCATAGTTGAAATCAGCTTAATGCTGTCTTTATTCAGTACCACTGTCGGATGTTCATCAAAAGTATAAATCATTGATTTGATTTTCTCTTTTTTACATTCCTCAACCAGAGTTCTGATTAATTTTTCATGAGCAAGATGAATCCCGTCAAAATTACCTAAACCGATTCCATAACTGTCTTTTACTTTTATTATTTTTTCGTCCTGTAATATATTCATAATGTCTCGTTTTATAAAACGGCTCCTTGTTTTTAAATTTTCTATTACCGATTGTACCATATTTTCGATGACATGGCATCTTTCAGAAAAGTCTTTTCTTGCTTTTCAGCATTCCTTCATGACTGACAACACCGATTCCAAGTGTAAAAAAGCTTGTATCTTTTATCAGATATTCACCTTCTTTAACAGCCACAGGTAACTTGATGCCTTTAAGATAATCAAGTCTTTCTTGTTCATTTAAGGTGATGACTTCCAGTTTCATATAATCATCAGCATTTTCTACAATTGAATTAACTGTTCCAGATTCAACATGCTTAATGATGTCTTCAAGAGTGTGAGCATTATCAATGGAAAACTTTCCGGTTTTCTGTCTGATGAGTTCAGTCATCGTTCCATAACTATTCAGACCATATCCGATATCTCTGCAAAGACTTCTGATATATGTTCCTTTTTCACAAGTGACCAGAAAGGAAATTTCATCCTTGTCAAAATTTTTGAGTATGATTTGATCAATATGTACAGGTCTTGCTTTAATTTCGATTTCCTGATTATTCCTGGCATACTGATATAATTTCTTTCCATTTATTTTTATGGCAGAATAAGCAGGAGGAATCTGCATGGTATCGCCGATGAAAGTTTTCAGGCAATTTTTTATTCTTTTTTCATCATAAATCTCTGTTTTTGATTGTCTGGTGATGTTTCCTTCAAGATCAAGCGTGTCTGTTTCAAATCCCAGCTTCATGGTGCACAGATATTCTTTAGTTGAATCCATGATATACATACTGGTTCTGGTAGCTTTTCCCAGACAAACTGGAAGATCCCCCTGTGCCAGTGGATCAAGCGTTCCGGTATGCCCTATTTTTTGTACTGACAGAATTCTTTTCAATTGATGAACTGCTTTGAAAGAAGTTTGACCTTTTTCTTTATAGAAATTTATGACTCCGTTTAATTCCATCATTTCAGCTGTTTTTCTATGTCATGTAATAATTTTTCCAGTGTGTCGTCCATATTCTCATTTGAAGTATACCCTGCTGCTCTCTTATGACCGCCCCCATTGTTATCAAAAGCGATCTTTGATACATCCACCTGGTCATCGTTTGAACGTAAATTCACTTTCACGGTGTCATCAAGACTCTGTCTGATGACAGCGGCCACAATGACCCCTTCAATATTTCTTGGAATCTGAATGATTCCGTCAAACATTTCCTCATTTGCATTCAAAGTCAGATACTCTTCTTTTCTGAAAAGTACAACAGCTACTCTGCTGTCAAAGAAAAAACGTAGTTTTTCAATCGCTTTTCCCATCAGTAAAGTTTTTTCTATTGAATTGGTTTCAAAAACCTTTTTCGACAAATCACTGATATTAATATTGAATTTAATAAGTTCAGAAGCAATCTTGAAACAGTTTTCGTTAGTATTGCTGTATCTGAACCCACCTGTATCTGTAGATATGGCTACATAAAGATAAACAGCTATTTCCTTAGTGAGTGTGCATCCAAGTCCAATAAGCATCTCATATATGATTTCACCTGATGAGCTGGCATGGTAATCCACATAGTTTTCCTTTGCATAATTGGTGTTTGTCTTATGATGATCGATATTGATGGTCTCACCCTTGAAAGCTTCTTTTCTTTTTCCAAGCCGATTGATATCACCTGTATCCACGGAAATATGCAGATCAGCTTTATCATGTTCATTCTGGTCATAGAATTCAAAGCTGTCTTCATCATACATGAATTTATATGTGCTGGGAAAAACTTCTTCAATGAGAATGACAGATTCTTTATCAATACTGTCAAAATACTTTTTCAATGCCAAAGTAGATCCCAGTGTGTCTCCGTCTGCAGAAACATGAGGATAAATATAGATTGAATGAGCTTTCTTTACACTAGTTGAAAAGTTATTTAAAAATTCATTAAATTCCATATTAATCCTGCTTTAAACTATTGAGAATCTCATTGATTCTGATACTTTTATCAATAGATTCATCTAACTCAAATTTGATTTCAGGGACATATCTGATACCGAGTCTTTTAGACAGCTCTCTTCTGACAAAGCCCTCTGCACTCTTCACAGCTTTCATGCTATCCTCTTTTTCACTTTGATCTCCTAAGACACTGACATAAATCGTGCAGTAGCTTAAATCATTAGTGACCTTGACACTGATAACACTGGCCATCCCTCTTAATCTCGGATCTTTCAAATCATAAAGGAGTATATTACTTACTTCTTTTTTAATTTCCTCACGTATTCTATCTATTCTTCTATTCATTTTAATTCACTATCTCTTCCATTTTGAATGTCTCAAATATATCTCCTTGTTTGATATCATTGAATTTTTCTACTGAGATTCCACATTCATAGCCGGAAGCCACTTCCTTGGCATCGTCTTTAAACCGTTTCAGAGAAGACAGCTTACCCTCGAAGATAATGACACCATCTCTTAATACCCTCACATCGGAGTTTCTTTCAATCTTACCGTCTGTTACCATACAACCGGCAATGGTACCGACATTGGATACTTTGAAAATTTCTCTTGCTTCAGCATGTCCTTTGACTGCTTCAGTAAATTTAGGTGTCAGCATCCCTTTAATGGCTGCTTCAATATCTTCAATGGCATTATAGATAATTCTGTAAAGTCTTATATCCACTCCAGATTCTTTTGCCATTTCAGTTACTGCGGCATTAGGTCTTACATTGAATCCTATGATAATGGCATTGGACACCTCTGCCAGTGAAATATCACTCTCTGTAATGGTCCCTACAGCACCATGAATGACTTTGACCTGAACTTCCTCATTTGAGATCTTAAGAAGTGAGTCAGTTACCGCTTCTACCGATCCTCTCACATCACCTTTAACGATGATATTGAGATCTTTGATCTGGCCTTCTTGTATCTGAGCAAATAAATCTTCAAGTGAGGTGCTTCTTTTCACATGTTTATCCTGGAACTGTTCATATTTTCTTCTTTCAGCAAGAGATTTAGCAGTTTTCAAGTCATCAACTGCATAAAACTCATCACCAGCTTCTGGTGCTTCATCTAACCCTAGAATTTCAGCAGGTACAGAAGGTCCGGCACTTTCGATCGGCTGACCGATATCATTATTCATGGCTTTGATTCTTCCTGTTGAAGTACCTGAAATCACAGCATCTCCTACTTTTAATGTTCCCTGTTTGACAAGAAGTGTGGCAATGACTCCGCTTTTTTCAACTCTCGCTTCAATAATTGTTCCTTTTGCCTGCCTGCCAGGATTGGCTTTTAGTTCTAAAATATCTGCAGTCAGATTGATCATGTCAAGTAAATTATCAATATTCTCACCAGTTTTAGCTGATACGGGAACACAAACAACATCACCGCCCCAGGCTTCCGGGACAAGACCATGTGTAGTCAATTCCTGCATCACCTTATCCACATTGGCTCCTCTTACATCAATTTTGTTAATAGCTATGATCACGGCTACTTCAGCTGCTTTGGCATGGTTGATGGCTTCTATCGTCTGCGGCATGATCCCATCATCTGCTGCGACAACAATAATGGCAATGTCAGTCACATCTGC
>JAFGUQ010000015.1 GCA_016938455.1 Clostridia bacterium | reverse complement strand
TTTTGTCAAATAACATTTTTATTCATACATAATAAAAAGACCAGTTTCCAAATTGTAAAACATGGTCTTTTTCAGTGGTCTCTTAAAACAGGCGCTTTATTGAACTTAGTATGTCATCATTTATTTTTCCGGAAAACCGGAAGTAACTTTTTCATTTAACCATATTTTTAATTATTTAACAATTATTCGTTCAGTTCATACGAAAAAGTTGTCTTAGCTCCGATTCTCTCATTCAGATTATCGATATACTCATTGATCTGCTCTTTCATGAATTGAGATTTGTATTCAGCTATTGCTTCTTCCTGTGAGATTAAACCATTTCCAATCATCAAATGATTATCTCTTGTAAACAAGTCATTGACACGGGCTGAGTTATAGTTGTTACCAAACTGTGTTGGTGGCATTCTGCTTGTATTAAAACCTATTCCAAATGATACTGGGATAAGATCAAGTAACGAGTTGGTACTGAACACCATGGATTCAGGGATCCCATTTAAAAACGCCAAACCATCTCTGTCAGAATTAGCAGGTTGCTGATACGTTTCTATTGTAGAAAGAAATAACCGAGGAAGTTTGTCATCTTCATTTTTAATACGAACAATCTGATCATCTATGATTTCATAATCAACCCCTTTGATTCCATAGGCTAGATCAGGGAAATATTCATTGGAAGCAAAAGCATCATTGAATAATTTCATATACCCGTCAAGATTACTGATTGATGCCTCTCAGATAATATCCTTTTTCATACTCAAAATCAGGTGTTGTCTGGTCATCTTCCATATATGAATAGTCACTGCTGTAAATCATGCTGTATTCAGTAGCTAATGGATAATTAATAGTATATCCATTAATTCCAGGTGGGTTGAATAACAGAATTTCCATTTCTCTTAAGGTTTGTAAATATGAGTAAGCAAAAACAAAGTTTTCTGAGAAAACCCCATCTTCAAAAGAGCTTGTTTTGGGATTAAATCCAATCATGCTGTTATTATATGTGCTTACATAGATATCATAAGCTCTGAATATATCCGCTAACTGCCTTGATAATCCATTCAGGTTAATAACAATCTGATATTGCTTTGGATTTGACTTATGGGAATCTATCAGAAAGTTCATGAACTCATCTGTTGTTTCTGGCACCTTTAAACCAGTTTGTTCAAGGTAGGTCTTATTATAGAACCTTGCTCTGACAAATGGTTGACTAATGCATGGAATCGCTAAGATATCATCACCTTTTCTTAATAAATCTACATATGCCTGATCAATATACTGATACCAGTTATATAAGTCATAATACTTGTTAAGAGGAGAAAGAGAGATATCATCAATAATCCTATAAATAAGTTTTTGGCTGCCCACGTAATAGATGGCTCCATCTTTCTGCAATTGTTTTGGGTCAGTCACTCCAAAACCGTCCATATAGTTGACTTGTATTTCAATACCTGTTTTCTGTTTAAAGTATTCTTCCCACGAAGGTATATCCTCATACATTTGATAATCTGAGTTTAAATAGACATTAAAATCATTAACCTTCTCTTCATTTATATTACTGTCCACTGGTGAAATCGAAGGTGCCTCAGCATGTAAAGAAGGTGTAATATCACCTGTACTTGTATTGCAACCAACCAGTAACAGAAAAACAGCAAAAACGATAATCAGTTTTTTCATCATGCCCTCTTTAAATTTTATTTTGCCTAAGTAACATCCCAGCTATTATTATATATCAAATAAATGCTGCTTTTTTTGTTTTTAAAAAAATTTACAAAAAATTTACAAATTATTAAGGGTTCATTATTTCATTCCAGATTTTCTCAGCATTCTTTCTGTCTTCTTCACTTGGTACTCTTTCCCCTTTTAAGCTTGATTGAATAGAAGGCTTTCCTGAATCAGGAAATGGTGATAAGTCATCCTTAAGATATGCTTTTCTCATTTCCTTGTCTTTAAAGTCTATAATCTCAACTGGTGCTCCATTGGAAAGTGCACTTTTCCACCCGAGAATTCCTACTGCTGACAGATATACTCCTTTATAGACATCAAAAAATTCTGGTGATTTATTGTTTTTCACTGCTTCAGAGAAAATTTTCGTCACCACATAATCACCGCCACCATGACCTGAAGTGCCAACTTTCTTATACTCTTCCGGCCAATCGCAAAGATAACCTGAAGTATGATGTTCTCCCTCTTCTGTCAACCATGAATCAACTGAAATACGAAGCATCCCGTTTCCGAAATATCCACCGTCATAAGCTCTCGGTGCTTCCATGCTTCCTCTTTCACCATGCATTCTATACCATACACTGTGTCCAGGAGAATTCCATCCATAAAGTCTGAATACGGCACCGTTGTTCATACGGCATAATATGACTGACACAGGGTCACATCTTTTAACTGTCCCTTCCAGCATTTTATCTCTTTCGATGGAGAGTGCGTTCACTGACACCGGATAGGTGTTGGTGAAATACATGAGAGGAGCCAGTGCATGAGTGCAGTAATATGTTGATGGTGCCCAGTTTCTCCAGTGAGTGTCGCCGATGGAGATTTTATTGAATTCAGGCGCATTAATCGGATGGACATATTCACCTTCTCCGTATAGAACCTCTCCGATCTTATTCTTGTCATATTGATTTTTCATTTCCAGTCCGATTTTCGAGAAAGCGTAATTTTCTGCAAGCATATATACTTTATTGGAATTTTCAACCGCTTCACATAACTCGACACATTCTTTCATGGTTCCAGCTGAAGTGGTCTCACTTAAAACATGCTTCCCTGCTTTCAGTGCTTTAATCGCAAAAGAAGTGTGCTGATGAAAATAGTTGGCTAACATGACGGCATCTATGTCACTTTTAAGCATTTCATCAAAGTCTTCGAATAATCTGACATTATATTTTTCAACATCTCCTCGTAACCTGAAAGCAGCATTATCACAAATCGCTGTTACTTCAAGCATAAGCTCTTCGTTTTCCACGGCTAAACGTAAGAATGACAATCCTCTTCTCGCTCCTAAAATCCCTAATCTGATTTTTTTCATAACTCCTCCGATGTCTATATTTTGATATCAGTAACCATATGTTGTCTGATACCATTGATTGTATCAGTAAACCAGAGCATGCAAAAGCCATTTAAGTAAATTGCCTAATTTTTTATATTACTGATCGCATTTTCAATCGCTTTTAAAATCACTTTGCTGCTGTATGTAGCTCCAGAAATGGTATCCACTAAAACAGAATTATTTCTTGCAACGTCAAATAAAATGCTCTCCGCTTTTTTACCTAATCCATTTTCATGTCTAAGCAAATCAATTTTCACGATATTGCTGCTTATGATATTAACTCTGACAGTCGCTTTCACAAGAGGGGTTTCATAGGTTCCCTCATAAGAACCGTCTTCGATATCAGTCAGGTCAATCTCATTGACTATGATTTTATCAGCATTTAGCACATCAGAAAACAGATAAACCCCTGCAATGGCAAGAATAATGATTAGTAAAATAACTAACAAGGATATAATTAATTTCTTCATCATAACCTCCATATTGAACTATCGATAGTTACATTATATCACTTTTCATGATTTTTATTGATTATTGGTTAATTGGTAATCTGAACGACTTTTCTCATATACGCATCTACTTTGAAATAGACAGTGTCGTAAATCATTTTTTCATTGATATATGAGTATTTGAGAATGTAGTATTCTGTCTCGTCAGAATTATACTTTTTTTCAACCGAAGAGTCTTTGAAAGTCATCTTAGTTTGTGACAGTGGAGTATTTTTAACAAAATCTTTAACCACACTTCTTGCATACTCAAGATTAACCGGGTTCTTCTCATATTTATAATTTACATACTTGCTGCTGTCTTCTATAGAGAAATCACTGATTTGCTCAAACAGAAACTTTGTAAAAGAATAAAGCTCGCTGTTGATGTTGAAAACTTCCATGCTTTCATAATTGATTTTTACTGAAATATAGATGAAATCAGTGGGAATATTGACAACAGCATAATCGCCCATGTCATTGATATCCGTCTTTAAGAATTTACTGCTGTCACAGGCAACATTATAGAAGCTTTCAATCATGGAAGCTCCGATTTTAAATAACTGCTTTTCCTCTTCAGAAATATTTGCATTGAATTTATATTCAGTTGCTTTGTTACTTTCCGATAATTCTGTATTACCCAAATCGCTTGAAACAGTACTTGTACTGTCACAGCCGATAAATGTTAAAACCAGTATAGATATTAATGCAAATAGTAGTAATTTTCTTACCATCTAATCTCCTTAATTCTTTCCCATTAATATCTTACTCTTTAATCTGCTTTTTTACAAGTTACATTTTTATTACAATTTTGTTACATTAATAAGCCTTCAACTATTTTTTGATATTATCTTCAATTTTGCATCTAGATCATGAAGATTACACAAGCTGTTTCTTTCTGCATAAAAAGATCATTGTAAATAAAACATAGAATAAAAAAGGAACCATTCATTGGTTCCTTCATCAATATTAAGTTCCTCTGTTCATTCGTTTTCTTTTTGTCGGATCTAAATATTTCTTTCTCATTCTGATGGATAACGGTGTCACTTCAACCAGTTCATCATCATCAATGAATTCTAACGCTTCTTCCAGACTCAATATTTTTGGTGTGACCAGTTTCAATGCTTCATCAGAACCGGAGGCTCTTACATTAGACTGCTGTTTTTTCTTACAGACATTAACATCGATATCTTCATTCTTGGCATTCTGACCCACAATCATACCCTGATAAACTTTAGTTTTTGCATTAACGAACAGCTCTCCTCTTTTCTGAGCATAAAACAACCCATACTGAACCGCTTCTCCTCTTTCAAAGGCAACCATTGACCCTCTGGTTCTTGTACTGATTCTCTCTGTCATCGGTTCAAAACCGTCAAAGGTATGATGCATGACACCATTTCCTTTGGTATCAGTCAGCATTTCGCCATAATATCCGATCAGGTTTTTGGCTGGTATCTTAAATTCAACACGTGAAGATCCTTTGACACCATGTTCCATGTGAATCATTTCAGCTTTTCTTTCTCCGAGTTTTTTCATGACAGTTCCCACATACTGTTCAGGAACATCCACGACAAGGTATTCAACCGGTTCATATGATTTACCATCAATTTCCTTGATGACAACATTCGGTTTGGAAACCTGGAATTCATATCCTTCTCTTCTCATTGTCTCAATTAATATGGAAAGATGAAGTTCTCCTCTTCCAAATACTTTGAAGCTGTCCATGGTTTCTGTATTTTCTACTCGTAATGCCACATTATTTTCTAGTTCTTTAAATAGTCTATCTCTTAAATGTCTGGTAGTGACATACTGTCCTTCAGTACCGGCAAATGGCGAATCATTAACTGAGAACACCATGGAAATGGTAGGTTCATCGACATCAATGAATTCAAGTGCTTCCGGGTTATCCAGTTGACAGATTGATTCTCCTATATTGATATCATCAATACCTGAAACGCTGACAATATCACCGAAGGAAGCTTTTTCACTTTTTTTACGGCCTAATCCCTGGAAAGTGAACAGGTTGACTACTTTCCCTTTGACAATAGCTCCATTCTTCTTACAGACAGCTACTTCCTGACCTTCAGAAATCGTTCCTCTTTCAATTCTTCCGATTCCCATTCTTCCGATATATTTGTCAGAAGCAATATTGGAGACCAGCAACTGAAGCGGATGATCTTTAAATCCCTGAGGTTTTGGTATTTCACTTACTATAGTTTCAAATAAGGGCTGAAGATTAACCGGTTCATCATCTTTATCATATAGTGCATATCCTTCTCTTGAAGAAGCATAAATCACTTTAAAATCAAGCTGATAATCACTTGCTTCCAGATTAATGAACAGATCGATGATTTCATCATGGACCTCATCTTCTCTTGAGTCAGGTCTGTCGATCTTGTTAATCACGACAATCGGTTTTAAGTTCAGCTTCATCGCTTTTTTCAGTACGAATCTTGTCTGCGGCATCGGTCCTTCAAAAGCATCAACCAGCAGCAGAACCCCATCAACCATTTTAAGAATTCGTTCCACTTCACCGCCAAAATCGGCATGACCCGGAGTATCGATGATATTTATCTTTATTCCTTTATAATCTACGGCAGTGTTTTTTGAGAAGATAGTAATTCCTCTTTCACGTTCTAAATCGTTCGAGTCCATCATTCTTTCATCTACATGCTCATTTTCTCTGAAAATACCGCTTTGCTTAAGCATTTCATCCACTAATGTGGTTTTCCCATGGTCTACATGCGCAATAATAGCAATATTTCTTATATCTTCTCTAATTTCCAAAATTTTCTCTCCTCTGTTAGTCCTAGTAGATTATACCCTATTTTGGAAATTGTGCAACTAAATTATTATCATGAGGAGTATTGCCATTGCAGGATACAGAAAAGCGGCAATTTTTGCTGTGGTATAAAAGAAATCACTTGGTTCAGGGTCTTTCACGAAAAAGTGATAAAAAGAAAAGAAGAATGCAACATCAGGATAAAAGAAAAACATGACTGCCATTCCCAGTAAAAACAATCCGGCGAAGTAAATCATTAATGCAACACTGCTGAAATCGATAATCAAAATGAATGTAATCAATAGAAACGAAATAGCAAGATAGACAATATGGAATAACTGTTCACGCTTTTCTTTTTTACTGTCTTTTTCTATAAGGGAATCAACAAGGTCAGTGTCATTCTCTGATACAACTGCATCACTGAGTGTCTGATTACACACTCTGCAGACAGAACTAGACAGCTTATTTGTCGATTCGCAATGCCTGCAGATCTTATAGTCAAGCTGCTCCAGCGGTTTTCTTTTTTCTTCTTCTCCCGGAACAAAAAAAACTTCCTTCTTATATGATTTATCTACTTTTGAAAACAGCGAACCACAGTAAGGACAGGTTCTTTCTTGGCCATTTACTTTCTCATGGCAATCAGGACATGTTTTTATACTCATTATTTTCACCTCTGGTTTTATATACCTGTATTTGTCTTTTTACTATCAATAAAATTGTATATTATACAATTTCAGTTTTATACTCTACTCTTTCTGCTCCTAAATAGTGCATGAACTCATTAATGCATATAAAGAGTTTTTGCTGAAAGTCCTTTGTTCTGATTTCTTTTTCTTCCCACCACCAGCTGTTGATTTCCAGTGTTCTGCTTTTTTTGATATATTTCATTTCCACTCTGGCAATAAACTTATCTTTATATAGCACTGGCAGTACATAATACCCGTATTTCCGTTCTTTTTCAGGTGTATAGACTTCCCATTTATATTCAAATTCAAATAACTGCTTGATCAGTTTTCGGTCCCAGAGCATATTGTCAAGAGGAGCCAGGAATCTGACACATGACCCTTTATAAGGTTGACTGATACTTTTGTTAAAAAATTCCATATACTCACTGGCAATATACAGGGGTTCATCTACCCCTTCTACAGTAACCATAGAAATATCATTTTTTTCAAGCAGTGCTGCAAATGCATTGTTTCTGTCTTTACTTTTCATATGTCTGATTCCAAGGTAAGCATCTGAAGCTTTATTCCAAAGCAATCCGATTGACCTGATTCTTCTTTTAACCATCCAGTTGAAAAACTCCTGATTGGCTGTGAAAGGTTCAGGTTTTAAAAGCAGTGCCTCATCAATGTGATTTGCTGCCAGATCATAATACTTCTTACTTCCTTTTTTATCGCTGATGATAAGTTCAAGTGAATGATACATGTTTTCGAGAGTATAGCGTATGACAGAGGTAGGTCCCCACCACCAGTCAATCTTCTCTTTTTTTTCAAAGTCACTGCTGCATACCTGCCCTTTTTCAGTGATTTTCTCAATGATTTTTTCTGCGACTTCTCCACTCACTTTATCTCTTTGGTATCTTTTAAAGAATGGAAGATCACAGGTTCTGTAGATGGACATGTTTTTATCCCAGAAATCAATTAAAATCCTGTCAATATACAGCAGTTCATTCAATTGTACAGGATGATAATTCGCGATTCTGCTTTGCAGTACCAGATGAGAATTGTATCCCACCTGATCAAGCGGATCAAATTGAATACACCCGACTTTATCAATATATTCAAGTATTCCCTCTTTTCCTTTAAGTTTGAAGTCATTATTTAAATAATGATAATCAATCAGGAATTTTCTGGCTTGTGCTTTGGTAATCTTCATTCAGCTGATCTTCTTTGCTATTAATAGAAACCGTTCAGATGTTGCGGTGAATTTTCTGTTTTGCTTGATATAATTCTCAAGTGCCAGCAGCCTGCCAAAATAGTCGAGTACATTAAAGCCCGGAATCTGCCACTCCACTACTTTCAGATAATAGATGATTGCTCCAACATCATGAAAAGTCGTTTTCAAATATTCTGATTTAGTCTCAATGACTTTAAAATGCTCACTTAGTTTATTAGTGGCATAGGAAAGATTCCAGAAATCAAATGTCTGATTGATTGGTGCATGCAGGAATTCATTCAATTCATGGCAGTCATGACCACCTACCTGCTGAGTAATGAACAAGCTGTTGAGGCTCATGATACGATGAATCTCACTTTCATCATAACTTTCATGACGGTTAATCACCAAATCGAAAAAATGACTTTTCAGGTTAAGATTTTTATCGTCTGTCACTTCGACTAAGTTAACACCAAGCGGCGACAGCTTTTTCTTTGCCACTTCCACATTTGGAGGATAGCCCTCTGTCGCATAAGTGTTTTTAGGTAAATTTCTGACAGTGGATAAAAATTCACCACCACCAGTTCCCATGTCAAGCATACACAGGCTTTTGGAGGTATATCTCTCGACGATTTCTTTGTAATCCCAGCTGACTTCCTCATTTATCATTCTCTTCTTCAAGTGAGAAAAATCCCATCCTTTAAACGGATGATTGAATTCCCTTATATATTCATTGTACTTCGCTCTGGCCTTTTTCAGTATTTTTGAAATAAAATCTTTTTTTCCTTCAGTATAACTTTCTCTGTCATCTTGAAACTGTTCTTTCAACTGCAGTTTCAATTTAGAGTAACCATCCACAAAAAGCCTGTTATTATTCATGAAGTCCCTGAATAAAAGGTGATCCTCAAATAAGGGGTTTTCTTTTTCATATGCATGTATATGAAACAAAGTCAAATCACTCTGCCTTTTCACAAAATACATTCTTCCTTTTATTCCGTTTTCTCCTTTATACTCATAACCGTGTGATGATAGCCGATCAGCTATTGATTTTTCATCATCAAAACTTTTCAATTGTATGGCAATATCAATAATAGGCTTTGCAATGGCATCTCTGATGGAAGTAGATCCAACATGTTCTATCCTAACTGAAAAATCGCCAATTAAGTGAAGCAGTTTTTCTTTTTCAATCTTAAAAGCATCCATCCAGCTTTCGTCATATTTTGTTAATTCCACTTTCCCTTTTTAGCATCCCAGCATTCTGTCACCTGATTTCAAATAGAATAGATAGAGACCTGCTCTATCTATCTATTATACTTTTATTACCTCTAATTTTCAATCAATTGGTAAGATGCTCTTTCTCTGTGTTTGGAACTCATCAAGGCTTTGATGCTTTCATGCCGGAAAGCTCGTATATTGGAATCTGACTTTAATTTTGCAATTCCGGCTGATATCGTGATGTCTACATGACAACCTATTTTAGAAAAATCAAATTGACTGACATCATCAATACATTGTTTGATAGTTCCAATGATTTCATTTTTTGTCACAGCTGTCATAAACAATGAAATTTCATCTCCTCCAGTTCTGGCATAAATTCCTGTTTCCAGTGACTGAAATTTTGAAATATTATTTTTAATTAATTCAAATGTCTTAGCAATCACCTGATCACCTACTTCAAACCCACAGGTTTCATTGACCATCAAGAATCTGTCAATGTCAAAAGTGACATAGTAAAAATAGGGTTCGTTATTATGTTTTTCAATCAGCTTTTTCTGTCTGGCATAGAAGTCATCCATTTCCTGTAAAAGATTTATGGGATTCTCTACAATTATTTCTTTCATTTTATCACCAGTTCTTCTTTCTTTTTCTTGACCTTCAAGTACAGTAAGTACTTGATTTTCTGATTTTTTAAAAGTGCTGATGAATTTTTCAATCTGGGCAAGATTATATATGTCAATGTCAATTTTTATGCGAATTTCTGCTTCTTTTTCGCTTAACATTCCAAGGAAAGAGGGCATATCGACACTATTATCCAATATCTTCTTTATTTCATGTAAATGAAATCCAAATGATTTGAGAATATTAATTATATTTACTTGGCTCATCTGATTCTGATGATAGTACCTGTAATTGTTTTCATCAGAAATATGTTCTGGTTTTAATAGTCCAAGCTCATCATAATGTCTAAGCATTCTTTTTGAAATACCTGTTTTTTTTGAAAATTCACCTATTAACAGTTTATCTTTTATTAAAATCACCTTCTCTACTTCCATATAACATGTTACATACATAATATAATGGTTAACACAATGTGAAGGTCAAGCCCTATTTTAAACTTAATATTCCGGATTTCATGACTATTTTTCTTAGAAAGTTATTGTACATGAAAGGAATCTTCATGTTCTTCAGAATAATATTCACTTTAAGTTTCCTGACACTTTTTAAATATCCTTTTTTAAAGTTGATATCTTCATTGATGGCTTTTGCCAGATAATAGCCGCTTTTAAGTGCATAACTGATTCCTTCTGCAGAGCTTGGACTGATTAATCCTGCTGCTTCGCCTACCAGCGCCACATGATGATTGACAAATGCCAGCTGCTTTACTTTTCTGGTTCTTAATATGATGGTACCTTCTTTTTTGATTTCATCACCGATGTCATACCCAATTGCTCTCAGTTTTCCCTCCAGAAGCGTAAACTTTCCATTGGCATCTTTCCCATTTTCAGCAGCACTCCCTATGAGAAGACAGTTGTCTTTTTTTATAGCCCATGAATAGAAGTCAGTGATTTCTTTATCAAAAACAGAAATATAGTATGGCATATCAGCCGTTGTTTTATACCATTTCTGCAAAGAGATATACATGTCAGGATTTTCAGAGCTAAATGCATTCTTTCTCACTTTTGAAATCGCTCCATCTGCACCGATCAGTATTCTTGTTTTTATCGTAAATTCATTTTTCTCTTTCACAAGTTTGACAATGAGTGAATCATTTTCTTCAATATGGCTCTTATATAAAGTATCAAAACTGATGGTGACTTCACTGCCTACTAATGACAGAAGCCATCTGTCAAATTTATCTCTGTTGACATTGATATAGTAACGCTGATAATAGCGAATCAATTGATTATTATTATCAATTGTTTTAACCGAGAAAATTTGTGGATCTTCAAGAACACTTTTTGGAACTCCTAATCCAAGCACAGCCAGCATTTTCTGAGCATCTGGTGCCAGTAATCCCCCACAGCATTTTTCATTTTTCTGATTCTCAAATTCGCTTTTTCGATCGACTACCAGCACTTTATATTTTTTATCAAGAAATCTGGCAATTGTGCTGCCTGCCGGTCCCGCTCCGATGATGACTATATCATATTCGTTATTCATAGGTTCCATAATACCTGTTTTCACTGCCGCAGTGTTGGCAGACCTCTCTGTGAACGGACAAGAGTTTCCCACATGAAGCACATGTCCATTTTTCTTGTTCATTTCGAATAAACTGTTCTAGTCCAAACGCTTTAATTGCCTCCTGATTAGCAAGCATGCTCATCCCGTATTTATGACGATATCGCTGATCAAGATTTTTAAGTCGCCTACATGGGAAGTTTTCGCAAGTATAGCAGAATTTTATATCATTTTCCTTTATATGCTCACAGTTTTTAATGACACAATCAACGCAATGAACAGGTTTATTCAGGTTGCCTTGATTACATCCGCTGCATGGTTTTTTGCTTCTCTGATACCCAATGCATAAAGAACAGTTCATGCCGCAAGGAGCTATATTAAAATTTGATTCTGCTTCTTTCATCAATTCTCCTGACTAATGTTAATGTATAGGCATTAAAGTACTTCAACCAGAACCGGCTGCCTAAATAATTAAATGTTTCAAAGTCGACGCCAAGATGAGTATATCCCCTTTTAAAGCAGTCATTATTGATTGTCGAAACAAGTCTTGATGCCAGTCCCTTATTTCTATATTCAGGCAGAGTATATGCTCCACATATATTAGCCATACTTTTCTGATTGGCGATAAACGTTTCTCCTTTTTCTGTCACTTTCATGTAGGATACCAGTTTATTATCATCGTATATTCCAAAAACTCTATTCGTCTCTTTTCTCATCCAGTTAATCAGCCCTTTACTGCTGTGCTCAGGTTGACGAAACATGAATAATGGAGAGCTGTTAAGAAATTCAATATGCATGTTGACCAGTTCATGGAGCATTGGTGCTTCTGCCAGACTGACTTCCCTGATTTCATAGTCACAGTCAAACTCAACTTTTTCAAGTTTTCTTATTGCATCACTGCACCTGAAACCAAATCCGTTCCATACAAATCCGTCGATGACCTCTTTTTGATTGACATAAAAAGTGATGGCATGAGAAAAAATACTTTTACTGACGCATAGCTTAGCAAACTTTCTGTACATCAGATGATTGATTGTGACTTTATCCCCAATGGCACCATGCGCATACAGCGGGACATAAATTCCCCTGTTCTTCCCGTAAAACTCCTCAATCGGAGCCCCAAGAATGTATCCGATGACTTTCTCGTTTTCAACGGCTACTACCCCCAGGTTAAAAACAGATAACTGTTCAATTTTATTTCTTAGTATATCAATGATATTATTTTCTTCAGGAAAACTGAATAAATCAGAAGCTTCCAAATAGTTTGCATAAGCGACTTCTGCGCACTGTTCAATATATCTGCTTTTTAAAAGACTTATTTCCATACCAATACCTCATACATTGATATTGATTATATTATATCTTAGTATGTCTCGTCTATATAATCATAAGTAATATCACTCTTCCCATCAATGGGAATCTGATCTCCCAGATAAGTGGGAAGAGGTTTTAAAATGGTAACAAGCAAAAAATCCTTGACTCTTGCAAAATATTCTCTGACATTTAAACTTAATAGCTCACTTCTGGGATAAACTCTTCTGTCAGCAATCACACCATAAGCTTCAATTCCCATTTTTCTGGCAATAAAAACAGATCTTGCCATGTGGAATTCCTGCGTCACCACTAATGCACTTTTTACCTGATAAATGTAGTCTGCCCGATACATGGATTCATAAGTCGAAAATCCGGCATGGTCAAGAAAAACATTTTCCTTGTTCAATCCCTTCTTAAAGACATATTGCTTCATCCCATTCACTTCATCATAGGTTTTTCTGCCATGATCACCTGTTAAAAGGATGGTATTGGATAACCTATCGTTAAATAGAATAATTCCGGTATCAAGTCTGTCCTGTAACATAGGACAAGGAGTCCCGTCACTGTAGACTCCGGCACCAAGCACAATAATGGTATCAAAACGATTGTCCATTTTGATATCATCAATCTCATAAATATACTGCTTTGAATAAGCTAATATACTCAGATTTGCAAATAAAGTCAACAGAAAGCCAAGTAACATGACGACTGACAGTAAAGTTAAAAGCCGGAGTATCCGGCTTTTATTATTAAATTTTCGTTGCATGCTTCAACAAATAATCTTCAGCTTCTTTATTCCAAAGTCCCTTGTTCTTCTGACAGATTTTCGCAAGCTCAGTATAACCTTTTTCTTCAAAATCGGAGATGGCTGTCAAAGGCATGCTGATTCCTGTATAAATCAGTTTCTTACCACCAGGAATATGAGGCAAATTCAATGTCGTTTCTGCTGCGGAATCAAGTCCCCCTATATGAGTAACCATTGTTGTTGGATTCAGTTTGTTTTCTGCAACCATTGCCAGGCATTCTTTCATGTCTTCTGTGTTTCCGCCTGATGTTCCGACCAGGTGATGGGACGCATAATGGACATCATAGAAATTGAAATTGGCTGAAAAGTTCTTATCGGTCGGGCCTGCAAAGAAGTTCAGACATCCGTCCTGACCTAATATTCGGTCGCCCTGTTCTACTACAGGTTTCACTGGGGCGAATACAAACACATCGTCAAAACCTTTCCCATCTGTAAAAGACTTCAGGTATTCCACGGTATCTTCAACACCGGAAGTATTGACATAAATAAGCTCAACTCCATGCTCTTTTGCCCAATCGACTGAGAGAATTTCTTCAGCACGGTTTAAGCGGTCCTGATTAATGTCGGTAACAACAATCTTACCTGGTTTGATATCACGGGTCACCGCATACTCAATTGCACCTAATCCCATAGGACCGACACCTGCGAGAATAGCAAGATCTCCGCCTTTTTTTATTTCCATCGTGTGTTCATAACTACCCATTGTGGTATGATACATGGCATGAAACGCTCCGATGATACATGACATCGGTTCTGCAAGAGAACCCTGGAAAAAAGAGTCTCCTTTATACAGCAGCAGACAGTCCATCTCCAATACTTCTCTTGGGATAATAATATACTGTGCAGTTCCACCGGTGTATTTAAAGCTATATCCTGGGGCTGCATACGGGTTACTTGGATGATTCAGGTTTGTCTGCATGGAAAATCTGTCTCCCACTTTATATACATCTTTGTATTTCTCTCCTATCTGAACCAGTTCCCCACACATTTCATGCCCTATAATAATTGGATTTGTCGCTATGTCATTTGGTACTCTCTTATGATTAGGACCTAATGAAGCAGCTTTATATGATGACATACAGATACTGTCTGTCACAACCTTAGCCAGCAGTTCATCATTTTTTATCTCAGGTAAGTCAAATTCTTCTAACCGTAAATCATTGACTCCATACATTCTCAGTGCTTTCGTTTTCATTTTCTCTCTCCTCTTTCATTCTTCTTACAATTATTTTTATTATATATTAATAATTATTTTAGTCAATAAATATCAGGAAGCCACCGGCTAACGGTCGTTCTTCATTCTTGTATGATAGTTTATTGACAATTGTTTTATCAACAATCATTTCAGCTGATGCTCCTCCATCAAGCATTGCAACATCTTTCAGATTCATCTCAATGCAGATATCAGCAAGTTCCTTGCCAGTGACTCCTGTCGAATATCCTTCCTGTCTTCCATCAATGACAATGAACACTACATTCCCGTCATCATCAATTCCTACACAGGTTCTCGGATCATACTGGTTCAGATTTCCAATCCAGGGATCATAATCTTTCGCCACATTCTTCCCGTTTTCCACTATCATTTCTGAACACTCATAGGCATTTGTTCCAGGTTCAAATGAAGGTTCAATCACTAATGTTAAGAGATTACCCGTTTTAATCATAAGATAAGCAGGAAGTGTGCGAAAGCAAAGCAAATAGCCTTCATCAGGAATCTCCTCTTCTTTGAAAACCTTTTTAACAGACATGACATTATTACCGATAATATGTATGACTGTATGCTCAAAATCCAACCGGTCTGTTTTCCCGTAATAGCTGTTATAGGCTCCTGACTGTATGTTATCTTCAAAGGGAGCATTGATGACATCAATACTTAATATTTCATTGTTTTCAGTTTTCGCATAGATACCGGTTTTAATTTTTTCAAAATATGCTTTTCCTTTTTCGACAATCAGGCTGTTGAATCTCCCGGTACCTGCACTGATGACTGTTCCATTGTTTACCACCAGCCCTGATGGTTGTCCATATAAATAAAAAAAGCCTGAGGTAACCGCACCAAAGGCGTTTTCTCTTTTTACCATATCACTCAAGGTTTCATATCCATAGATTTTATTAAAAGACAGATAAGGAACGATTCTGACAGTGTCAGGATTGACTGATAACAGAAACATATGATTTTCTCTTTGATTAACTGTAATAACCTTTTCCAGAAAGATAATTCCTGTATCTTGGTTTTCTGATTCAGAGATGGTTGGATATGGTGATGGATTTACTGATATGCTCAAAGGTTCCTCTGTCTTTTTTTTCTGACAGGAAATCAGTAATGCCAACAACATCATTAAGGTGACTATGATAAAAAAGCGGGAAATATTTCCCGCTTTACTGTTATTTCTTCTTTCTTTCTTCCAGCTTAACGATTTTTGCTTTGATGATCTTGTCAATATCATTAATTGCTTCTCCAGTCCCTAAAGCGACACATGAAATGGCATCATCCGCCACCATGACATCCAGCCCTGTTTTTTCTGATAAAAGTTTATCCAGCCCGTCAATCAGGCTTCCTCCGCCTGTCAGAACAATTCCTCTGTCTCCGATATCAGCTGCCAGTTCAGGAGGTGTTCTCTCAAGTACATTCCTGACGGCGTCTTCAATGGCTGAAATCGGTTCTTCAAATGCTTCCATTAATTCGGTTGAGGTCACTTCCACTGTTCTAGGAAGTCCAAGCACAAGGTTTCTTCCTCTGACTTTCATGGAAACTTCTTCCTCTTTTGGATAAACACATCCAATCCTTATTTTCATTTCCTCAGCCATTCTCTCACCGATCAGCATGCTGTGTTTTTTCCTCATATATCTGACTACCGCTTCATCGAATTTATCGCCGGCGATTTTAATAGATTTACTGGTGACAATACCACCCAAAGACATGACTGCGATATCTGTTGTGCCTCCACCGATGTCTACTACCATACTTCCATATGGTTTAGAAATGTCTAAACCTGCTCCGATGGCAGCTGCAATTGGTTCTTCTATGATATAGACTTCCTTGGCACCGATATTATCTGCGGCATCTTTAACGGCCATTCTTTCAACTTCAGTAATTCCGCTTGGAACACAGATCATCACTCTTGGTTTGAAGAAAATATTACGTCTGCCGCATACTTTATTTATAAAATACCTGAGCATCTTTTCGGTGGTTTCGTAATCAGAAATAACACCGTCTTTCAAAGGTCTGATGGCAGTGATGTTTCCTGGTGTTCTGCCAAGCATCATTCTGGCTTCATCTCCAACCGCAAGGACCCTGCCTTCTTCATCTTTAGCGACTACTGAAGGTTCATTCAATACGATTCCTTTACCTTTTACATATATTAAAACTGTTGCAGTTCCTAAATCTATTCCTATATCAAGACCAAAAGCCATTTACGTTCTCCTAACTAACTGTTTTGCATTTGCCTTTTTCATTATATCAAATCACAACTGATTAGTCAGCAATTATTTCGGTCCATGCTTTATTAAATAATTCAGTTGCTTTTTTATCATATACGAAAAACTCAAGTGTATCAATGACGCTCTGATCAGGATAAGCGCTTTTATCATTTTTCACATCAGGTTCCAGTTGAATATATGCCTGAGTCTGAGGTGTATTGTATCCAACCCACTCCGCATTCATTAATGCGATGTCTGTTCTTGTCATGAAATTGATGAACAGTTCAGCGGCTTCCTTATTTTCACTGTTTTCAGGTATGACCATAGCATCCACCCAGATATTTGAACCTTCTTTTGGAATAACATACTCCAGATCAGGATTTTCCGCTTTGGCTATCATGGCTTCTCCTGACCACACAACAGCAAGAGCCGCTTCTTCGTTGACCATTTTATCCCTTACTTCGTCAACCACATAACCTAAAACTAAAGGTCTCTGATCAATCAGCAGCTGTTTCGCCTGGTTTATTTCATCTTCACTGGTGGTATTCATTGAATAGCCTAATTTTAAAAGCCCTACCATCAGCGAATCCCTCTGGCTGTCCTGCATCAGAATCTGCTGTGAATATTTTTCATTCCAGAGAATGTCCCAGCTGTCTACCACATCAGTCACCATTTTCTTATTATACAGTATACCTACAGTGCCCCACATGTAGGGTACTGAATATTCATTTGAAGGATCATACAGCGGACTGGTGAACTCATCAGCGATAAACTTTGAATTAGGTATATTTTCCATATTCAGTTTATATAGCAGATCTTCCTCAATCAAACGTTCAATCATATAATCAGATGGAAACAGCACATCATATTTCGCATTTCCGGAAGTGATTTTGACATACATATCTTCATTGGTTGTAAAAGTCTTGTAGTTGACTTTGATATCAAATTCTTTTTCAAACATCTTGATTGTATCTTTATCAATGTATTCACCCCAGTTATACACATTCAATGTGACTTTACTGCTGCTGTTGCAACCTGTTGTTCCAATAGTGATCAGCATCACCATTATCAATACAAATAAAACTATTTTTTTCATTTTCATTTTCTCCTTAAAACAAACTTTCTTTATTCTTTTTATTTATTACAAGTAAAAGGCTCATAACCAACACAAACAGTAACGTTGACAGTGCATTGATGGTTGGATTAATCCCCTTTCTGGCCATTGAAAAGACAACCATTGACAGGTTTTCCACTCCGTTACCCGAGGTGAAGTAACTGATGACAAAGTCATCTACAGAAAGTGTGAATGCAAGAAGGAATCCTGTGACAATACCTGGTCTGATTTCAGGGATGACCACTTTCCATAATGCAGTCATCGGGGTAGCTCCCAGGTCCTGGGCTGCTTCATAAACACTGATGTCAGTCTGCTTCAGTTTGGGTAACACAGAGAGAATCACATAGGGAATGCAGAATGTGATATGTGAAAGCAGCATAGTGACAAATCCCATTTCAAACTGAAGAAACACAAACAGCAGCATCAGTGAAATTCCTGTGACTATATCAGGATTCAGCACAGGGATATAGGTGACATTCTTGACAAGATTAAAACTGAATTTCTTTAATCTGAACATGCCGATTGAAGCCAGTGTCCCTATCAGAGTAGAGACAACCGCAGCTATGATTGCTATGATAAAGGTGTATTTCAGTGCAGATAAAATATCACGGTCCCTGAAGAGTTCTGCATACCATTTCAATGAAAATCCTGTCCAGACATTCCGGTTCTTCGACTCATTGAATGAAAAAATGACAAGTACTATGATAGGGGCATACAGAAACAGAATAATCAGGCTCAGATAGATTTTTTTCATGCCTTTAATCATAGAATACCTCCTTCATAACCGGAAGATCCTTTATTAATGAAAGCCATGCTGATCAGAATAAACACCATAAGGACAAGAGATAACGCTGAACCGAATCCCCAGTCTCCCAAAACCAGAAACTGCTGTTCTATGACATTTCCTATCAGCGAGACTTTCCCGCCGCTGAGTAATCTGGATATGATAAAAGTGGAAATGGCAGGCATGAATACCATGGTGATACCCGATAAAACGCCTGGCAAACTTAACGGAACTGTGATTTTCTTGAAAACGCCGAAACTCGTACACCCAAGATCTCTTGCCGCTTCAATCACATTATTATCTATTTTCACCAGCACAGAATAAATCGGCAGAATCATGAAAGGAAGAAAATTGTAAACCATTCCAAGAACCACTGCTCCTTCATTATACATCAACTGCATTCTCTCAAAACCAAGTGATATGACCAGTTTATTGATCAGTCCGTTGTTCTCAAGCAGTGACAGCCATGAATAGGTTCTAAGTAAAAAATTCATCCACATGGGAAGAACAATCATGACAAGAAAAGTGGTGGATTTACTGAACTTCTTATCTGCCAGTATCATAGCAGCCGGGTAGGCGATCAGAAGACAGATGGCAGTACTTTCAAGGGCAAGCACCAGTGATCTTACAAACACTTTTATATATAGCGGCTCAGCAATTCTCTTAATATTGTCAAGTGAAAAGACCATGCCCTGATCAGTCTGTATTGTAAAAGCATAATACAGCACCAGAAACATGGGAACTATGATGAAAATTGACATCCAGACAAAATATGGTGAGCCGTAAGATTTTTTACCCATTAACGCTCTCCCTCTTCATGATATGAATGTGATCAGGAATAATGCTTATTCCAATTGTTTCATCAATATCTCTGAATTTAGTGCTCTGAATCAGCCATTCAAAATTATTGCATGAGGCAGTCATTTCATAATGAACACCTTTAAAGTTCACAGATGTGACCTTAGCCTGTATCATTCCTGTATTCGGACTGGTAACATGAATGTCCTCTGGTCTTACAACCACATCTATTTGCTCGTTCGGTTTAAAACCTTTATCGACACATTCAAAATCATGATTGGCGAAATTGACAAGAAGATCCTTCTTCATCACACCCGGTATGATATTGCTTTCTCCGATGAAATCAGCCACAAACGGAGTTTTAGGTTCATTATAGACATCCTCAGGTGATCCGATCTGGAGTATTTTCCCCCGGTTCATGACGACCACAGTATCTGACATGCTGAGTGCTTCTTCCTGATCATGGGTTACATAAATGAATGTGATACCCAGTTTCTGATGCATATTCGACAATTCCCGCTGCATCCCCTGTCTTAATTTCAGGTCCAATGCGCCTAACGGCTCATCAAGCAACAGTACTTTAGGTTCATTGATCAGCGCTCTTGCAATGGCAATACGCTGTTGCTGTCCTCCGCTTAAAGTAGAAATTTCTCGTTTTTCAAATCCTTCCAGATTAACGATTCTAAGCGATTCCTTCACTTTTTTTTCAATCAGATGACTTTCCATTTTTTTTAGCTTAGGTCCGAAGGCGATATTGTCATAGACACTTAAATGGGTAAACAATGCATATTTCTGAAAGACAGTATTGACACTTCTTTTATTGGCAGGTGTTTCATTAATCTGTTTACCATCAAAGTATACCTGTCCTTCAGAGGGATCCTCAAATCCACCGATAATACGAAGAGTGGTGGTTTTACCGCAGCCTGACGGTCCGAGCAAAGTGACGAATTCACCTTCCTTTATTTCCAGGTTGATGTGATCGAGAGCGGTGAAATCACCATAGTTTTTTGTTATGTTTTTTAATTCAATAATATTTTTCATTGACTCTCCTAAAAAAATGGTGGAGAAGAAACCCAAAGTAACTTGGCCTTCTTCTTACCATCGTTTAATATATAATGAGGTTCATCAGCCTGATAATAGAAGCTCTGACCCTTTTTTACCTTGTATTCTTTTTCCGCAAGCACTACTTTGATGCTTCCATCAAGCACATATCCGAACTCTTCTCCTGTATGCGGTTCATCTATTTCTGTCTGTCCGGATATCTCTAATTCCAGCATCACCGGTTCCATATCGTTTTTCTGAGAGTTGGGTACCAGCCAGGTCATGGCATTTTTCAGATGCTCATCTTCTTTTGTCACCATGTCACTGACAGTAAATACTATCTGATTGTCTGTTTCTTTTGAGAAAAATTCACTTAAGTCAGACCCAAGACATTGAAGCAATGTGGTTAAAGTTGAAATCGCAGGCGAAGTCAGATTACCCTCAAGTTGAGAGATATATCCTTTGGTCAGTTCAGCCCGGTCTGCCAGCTCCTGCTGAGTTAATCCATTCATTTGTCTGAGCCTTTTAAGCTCACTGCCGATATCCATTTATTCTCCATTTTACTAAACATAAAGTTTACTATAATTAAACATTTAAATTAATTATATGCTAACCTTAAAAAAAGTCAAGAAAAAAGAACCACTTTTTTTCAAAAATGATTCTTCATATAATCATCGTTTTCTATCTAAAAGAATTTCTTTCTTTCAGCCCATAAACCAAGCGCAGGATTTGAAATATAGTAAATTTCCTCACCGTCTTTCATGACATTGATGCCGTCTTTAAGTTTAAGAGGATTGTATTTCTTAATCGTCTCGTTATAATCAAGATACTGATATGAAGCTCCTTCAATTTCTTCTCTTGTCAGCTTATCTACAGCATAAGTAATGGAAAATCTGCCATCTGATGAGCCATGAATAAGATGAGCTGCCACTGAGAGGTTGTGTTTTAAGTCCTCATTTTTATTGACCAGTTTCAGGACATTTTCTCTTCCAATATATCCGTATTTTCTGATCAGTCTGTCATTATCTTTATCTTCTCCGAATTTATTGACTGAAGGAGCTAAAATAATAAGTTCACCACCATCGGCAATCGCCATTCTTGTTCTGTAAATCGCTTTATTACCAAGCCATGTGCTTTTAAATTCCTTTTCGTCCAGATATACCACCATTTTTTTAGGCGCCTGATCCAAATAGGTAAGATTTTTTTCCTGGCTTAATCGGACTGCTTTAGAAAAAGCCTCTCTGGTAGTTCCGATAAACAGCCCTTGGATATCAGCACTTTTCTTATTCTGCGTAGTGACTGTCAGTACAAACAGCAATGGCATATCTCCCAGAAAATGGGTATGTGCATAGTCGAAGACTTTCCGCACAGGAGAGTAATCTTTCCCCATGACTTTTTCCATTCCATAGAAAGCTCCAAGCATATGGGACTGATTGATCATATGGCTGCCGCCACAGCCCACAAATATATTCTTTGAATAATTAGCCATTCCCACTACTTCATGAGGAACCACCTGGCCGATTGAGATAATAAGATCATAGCTTTTATCAAGAAGCACTTTATTGACTTCCACTTCAATTTTCTCACTGATCAACCCGTCTGAAATCTCAGTGACATATTCTCTTGGAACTTCTCCGATTTTGACAACATCGTTTTTCCAGTCATGGACAATGAACTTATCATAAGGGATATCTCCGAACATGTCATAGCATTCTGTTTCAGACATTTTTTCGTGTGTTCCAAGTGCTGGCAGAATATCAATATGACACGACTCTTTTAAAATGTCATAATACATTCTGGTTATTTTCCCGGCCATGGAATAGAACCTGGTAAAATCAGGTGGAATAAGAAGTACTTTCTGCAGATGTTTTCCCTTGATACTATTTATAATCATTGTTTTAATCTGCCTGTCACTTAGCGGTTTTTTATTTTCATTTACTTTTTCTATGATATGCATGTTACACTCCTGAATAAGCTGAAAATCCTCCGTCGACCGGTATGATTGTCCCATTGACAAATCCTGAGGCACCTTCATCAACAAGCCATAAAAGCGTTCCTGTCAATTCCGATGGATCTCCAAAACGTCCCATTGGTGTCTGTGATAGTATCTTACCCGCTCTTTCTGTATGAGAACCATCCGGATTAGTCAGCAGGCTTCTGTTCTGATCAGTCAGAAAAAATCCGGGTGCAATGGCATTGACTCTGATGTTGACTTTTGACATATGAACTGCCAGCCACTGTGTAAAATTGGAAACAGCTGCTTTTGCACCGCTATATGCCGGGATTTTCGTCAGAGGTGTAAAAGCGTTCATTGATGATATATTGATAATGGTTGCCCCTTTTTTGCCGATCATATCTTTCGAGAATACCTGGGTAGGTAATAGAGTTCCGATAAAATTAAGGTTGAACACAAACTGTACTCCATCCGGATCAAGGTCAAAAAAGGAAATCAGGTCCTTGTTATCCATATCCTCTTCATACAGATATTCTTTACTGGTTGTTCCTTTTGGATGATTCCCGCCTGCACCGTTTAGTAAAACATCACATGTTCCAAGTTTGTTATTGACAACCTCTCTGGCGTTTTCCAGACTCTCCTTTTTAAGGACATTGGCCTCTACACCAATCGCATGTCCACCCATGCTGTTTATTTCATCCGCCACCTTCTGGGCGTTCTCAACACGCAAGTCAAGGACAGCCACTTTCGCTCCGCATTCTGCCAGCGCTCTGGCAAAAGAAGAACATAGAACACCTCCGCCTCCTGTGACTACACACACTTTGTTATTTAAATCAATTTTAAATGGTACTGTCATTTTCATTTCCTTTCTACACATCATAAGTTGAGGCTGAAGTATCTCCCCCTCTTCCTGTCCAGTTGGTATGATGGAATTTTCCTCTTTCATCATCAGTTCTTTCATAAGTATGCGCTCCGAAATAGTCTCTTTGCGCCTGTAAAAGGTTAGCTGATAAACGCTCTGATCTGTATCCGTCATAATAGGATAATGCGGATGAAAGCGCTGGAATTGAAATTCCGTTTAGCACTGCAAATGAAACTACTTTTCTCAGACTCATCTGACACTTGTTTGCTTTTTCTTTAAAGAAAGGATCCAGCAACAGGTTAGCAAGCTCACTGTTGTTATCAAAAGCCTCCTTAATTTTCCCCAGAAATTGTGACCTGATGATGCATCCGCCTCTCCACATCAGTGCAATTCCACCATAATTCAAATTCCATCCATAAGTGGCAGCTGCTGCTTTTAAAAGAGTATATCCTTGAGCATAAGAAACGATTTTCGCAAGATAAAGTGCATCTTCTAAATCATTTATGATTTCTTTTTTATCAAACTCAGCAAATTGTCCAGGTCCTTCCAGCACTTCAGACGCTTGCACTCTTTCCTCTTTCATCGCGCTTATGCATCTTGCAAATACCGCTTCTGTAATCAATGTCAGAGGAACTCCTTCGTTCAACGCTGAAATACCTGTCCATTTTCCAGTGCCTTTTTGTCCTGCTGTGTCAAGAATTTTCTCTACCAGCGGACTCCCGTCCTTATCCTTAAAAGCTAAGATATCTCGTGTAATTTCAATCAGATAAGAATCAAGTTCTCCTTTGTTCCACTTTGCAAATACCTCATGCATTTCATCATGGTCTAACCCTACCATCTGCTTCATCAGCTGATAAGTCTCACAAATCAGCTGCATATCACCATATTCAATTCCATTATGAACCATCTTGACATAATGACCAGCTCCGTTTTCACCAACCCAGTCACAGCATGGTGTCCCATCTTCCACTTTTGCTGAAATAGCCTGGAAAATGTCCTTGACATATGGCCATGCATCTTTTGATCCGCCTGGCATAATAGAAGGTCCGATTAAAGCTCCTTCTTCTCCTCCGGAAACACCGGTTCCAATATATAGCAATCCTTCTTTTTCAACTTTCCCGCATCTTCTAATGGTATCATTGAAGTTAGAATTACCGCCATCAATGATGATATCTCCCCGATCTAATAAAGGAATAATACTGTCTATAATAGTATCAACAGGATTACCGGCTTTGACCATGATCATCAGTTTTCTGGGTTTTTCCAGATTGTCAACCAGTTCCTGCAGTGATTTCGTTCCAATTATATTCTTGTTTTTAGCCCTGCCGTCAATAAATTTAATGACTTTTTCAGTGGTTCTGTTATACACAGCAACAGTAAAACCTTTGCTTTCCATATTCAAAACAAGGTTTTCGCCCATGACTGCCAGTCCAATGAGTCCTATATCTGCCTTTTTCATCATTTTCTCCTTTACTTTACCCAAGGTGGGGTAGTTGGTAAATACTTTTCAAATTCTATAATGAGTTTCTTTTCATACTCCCCTTTATAGGTCCCGTTAATGAATTTTTCATATGCCTGCTCATAAAATAATTTCCAGGAGTTTTCTTCGTCACCAGGATTAATCGGGAAAAACAGGCAATTGGCTTCTCTTGCTGCTTTCAGATCACCTGGAGCGTCTCCAATCATCAGCATTTTATCACTGTCATATCCTTTACCGGCACAAGTTATCAGACTTTCTTTTTTGGTTCCGATTTCCTGACCTGCGATGACTTTTGCATACCTGGCTATATCATGTTCTTCCCATTCTCTGTTAAGCGCATCATTGGGAGTCGCTGATACACATACTATATCACATCTCTCAGCCATTTTTTCAAGGTTTTCTCTGACATATGGAAATGGAGGAACATTTCTGACTATCTTCTCAACTGTTTCGTTGACTGCCAGTGACCACTCCAATGTTCTTTTCATCAGTGGAGTCGGTTTTTCCTGAACTCTTTTTATTAAGGCTGGATTACCAAGTTTTGTTTCTATTTTAATCCAGTCTCTTAACTCATCGATATCCGGAGCTTTAAATCCTCTTTTAATGCATTCGTTTCTCTCAGTTAACAGGTCAATCACTTTGATCAAAGCCGGAAATCGGTTGATTCCACGATAAACAGAATACAGATTCACAAATTCTGCGGCTTCTCTTGCGTACTTTGAAATCGGCTGCAGTTCAAAATAGTTTATGGTATTAGGGCAAAAGCATTCCTTATGCTTTATTTCCATACTGTCAAAAGCACAGCCGTCACTGTCAATTCCAATAAAGTAATCGTTTTCTTTTTTCATGTCAATTAATATCTGGTCCGCTTTCATATCTTTCTCCTTGTTATTTATATGCACATGGTGTATATTCTTTTAGCTTTTTCTCTGCGAAAATATTCTTGAACCTTGTGAATCTCATCAACCCGTTTTCCACAGGTATCTTGACAAAGTCATCTCCAATCAACGGTCTTGCATAATTCAGGAAATCATCAGTCACATCTGTTTTATCTTTGCTTAACCATTCAAGAGGAAACGTTCTTTCAGAATTGGCTACCAGTTCAAGCGGTACTTTATCATAAGATACTCTGTATCCATTACTTTTTACCCGGATAATCGTTGACATGAATCCGTTACCTTCTTCCAGTGCAATTTCTGCGGCTTTTACACCTAACTGATAAGCTTCATCCAAATCAACAGATGAGACAAAATTGATGCTTCCACGCTGATCAGTTCCAGGGACCTGGCATCTTGCTGCTCCTCTGACTGCCAATCCTTCCTGATTCAGATAATTAGTGACAATCTGTGCGACTGTACTTTGGCTGGCGCTGAAATTGGTGTGGCCAAACGAATCTTTCACCTGGCCGATATCACCGGCATCAATCCCTTCTCCAACGACAACAATTGCTCTTTTATGTTTTCTGAGGCATTGATTCACGTTTTCATGTAATTGCATCAGAGAAAGCTTGGCTTCTGTCATATAGATCTGCAGCGGTATTTCCCTGTTCGGGTCAGCCAGACGGCTCGCAGCAGGAATGAACCCGATTTTTCTGCCCATGGCTTGTAAAACCAGCACAGGATCAGCAGGCGAAGACCCATTGTTTTCTTCATTTGCATTTTGAATGTAAGATGCCCAATATCTGGCTACTGAACCGTAACCAGGGGTATGGTCAATCAGTTTGAACTGCTGATCACCAACATCATTATCTATGGTTTTAGGAACACCTGTTGCGATTAAATCAAGTCCCTTTTCAGCAGCCAGTTTGGCTATTTTATGAGCAGTGTCCATGGAATCATTGCCGCCGATATAGAAAAGATATCCTATGTCATGAGCTTTAAACACCTCAATGATTCTGTCGAAATCTTCCTGTTGATCTGATTTCAGTTTATACCGGCACGTTCCGATAGAACCCGCTGTCGGTGTTGTTTTTAAAAGTGCAATTTCCTCCTCGGTCTGGGCACTGATATCGAGAAGTTCTTCTTTCAGAATCCCCTCCACACCATGAAAACCTGCGTAAATCTTTCCTATTTTATCTTTGTATGATTTTAAAGTATCAATGACACCTCGTAAAGAATTGTTGATGACAGGGGTCGGCCCACCTGATTGTGAAATAATTACATTTTTTAACAAATTATCTGCTCCTTATCACGTGTTTGCTTTTTGTTAATTATTCTAACACATATTAAATAGATTACTTAACTAATATGTTTTTTTTATCATCATTTTTACTTGCTATGGTAAAAATTTAACAGCAGTTCCATACGCCATGACCTCAGCTGCTCCCTGAGCAATGCTGCTGGTGGCGAATCTGATGTTGATAATGGCATCTGCTCCCAGTTTTTCAGCATCATCAACCATTCTTTTCGTGGCAATCGCTCTGGCTTCATTCAGCATCTCGAGGTACGATGTCAACTCACCGCCAACGATAGTCTTTAATCCGGCCATGATGTCTTTTCCAAGATGTTTTGACCTGATGGTAGACCCCTTCACTAACGAAAGTGTTTCGAGTTTTTTCCCGGTAATAAAATCAGTATTTACTAATATCATCCTTTTCTTCCTCCTTAAATTCCTTTACTCTCTGGATAAATGCATACACCATAGCCGGTGCAGCAAGCAATATCAGAATTCCTAATCCCCATTTGAGAAATAGAGGTGCCGGTGCAGACAAGACAGCTAAAGCATAGACAATGACAACAGCAATAAACAATATCGCAAATATTAATGGGAATATTAACTTTCTCATAATGATACACCGTCGAGTAGACAGCCCACTACTCTTTCCCTTTCTTAATATTTATCACATCAAGCGAGGAGTAGCTGCTGCCCCTCACAGAAC
>JAFGUQ010000014.1 GCA_016938455.1 Clostridia bacterium | reverse complement strand
TTTTGTCAAATAACATTTTTATTCATACATAATAAAAAGACCAGTTTCCAAATTGTAAAACATGGTCTTTTTCAGTGGTCTCTTAAATATAGGTATTGTTTTTCTTTTCAAATCCAATTGTCGTATTTTTCCCATGTCCGGGATAAACGACTACATCATCTTGATAAGTAAAAAGTTTTTCTTTGATTGAATGGATAATGTCATGAAAATCTCCCATTCCTAAATCCGTTCTTCCGATGGAAAGATAAAAAAGAGTATCTCCGGTAAAAAGACAATTGTCATAATAAAGGCACATTCCTCCCGGGGTATGCCCTGGTGTATGGATCACTGTTAATGTAACATTTGAAAATGAAATGACATCATTGTCTTTTACAGTTATATCTGCTTGTTCATACTGATTATTTAAACCGAATAAAAAAGCTCCGTTTTTAAAGCTGTCTGTCAGAAGCGGATTATCCAGCTCATGAATCACTGTTTTAGCTCCGGTCATTTGTTTCAGTTCCTTGGAATGAAGTATATGATCGATATGTGCATGAGTGAAAACAATGAATTTCAGTTTTAGCTGATTCTCTTCCAGATATTCCATTATTATTTTCTCGCTGACACCCGGATCAATCACAACAGCCTCATTTTCATCAGATAGGATATAGCAGTTGGCTGCGACCATACCCCTGTCAAATTTTTTAATATTCATTCGGCTTCTCCTGTTTTTACTTTAGAATCAAGTAAGATTGTCACAGGACCATCATTAATGATAGACACTTCCATGTCAGCTGCAAATATCCCACTCTGAATTTTATTAGTATAATTATCAGTAATATACTGTAAAAAAAGATTATACAGCACTTTTGCTTTTTCAGGATCAGCAGCACTCATGAAATTCGGTCTGTTTCCTTTTTTACAATCCCCGTATAAAGTGAACTGACTGATGATCAGCAGTTCACCGTCAATATTCTTAACTGAAAGATTCATTTTCCCTGCATTATCTTCAAATATCCGAAGATTCATTATTTTATCTGCCAGCCATGTCACATCGGTAAGGCTATCTGATTGCCCCACACCTAAAAAAACAGTAAGCCCTTTTTTTATGCTTCCTTCAACTTTGTGTTCGATTGTAACCTGGCTGCTGATGACTCTCTGAATAACAGCTCTCATGTTGATTTCCTCTTGTTCGTTCTATTAATTTCAAAGATACCGCTGATTCTTTTCAGTTTCTTTATAATTTTCGCCAGTTCTTCTCTGTCAGAAATTTCTACCATCACTTTAATAATAGCTATCCCGTCATCTGAAGCTTTTGCTTCTACTTTTCTCATGGCTACCTTCAGTTCATTGATGACATTTGTGATTTCAGCAAGAAGATTATTTCTGTCATAGGCTTTAATAATGATTTCGGCGTTATATGAACTGTCAGTATTAGATGCCCAGCTAACTTCAATGCTCCTGTCTGCATAGGTTTTATCATTAATCACATTGATGCAGTCTGACCGATGGACTGTCACCCCTCTCCCCCTGGTAACAAACCCTACAATATTATCACCCGGGACCGGGTTGCAGCATTTGCTGATTTTGACAAGGCAATTTGAAATTTCTTTGACAATGATTCCTTTTTCATTTTTTGAATAATTCTCTTCTTTTTTTTCTTCTACCACCTGAACTGCAGGTATTTCATCAGCATGATCTTTTCTATATTCTTCCTTGATTCTTGAAATGACCTTGTTTGCGGTGATTCCTGCATAACCGATAGCGCAGAACGCATCTTCTAGATTAGCAAAATTATACTTTCTGATGGTAGGCTCATAATATTTAGGTTTGAAAATGTCATTATATGACAGACCCTGCCTTTTCAATTCTCTTTCAACAGATTCTTTTCCCTTTTCAATATTCTCTTCTCTGTTTTCCTTCTTGAAATACTGTCTGATCTTACTTTTCGCCTGTGAACTTGCCACAATCTTCAACCAGTCTCTGGAGGGACCTTTCGATGACTGAGAAGTAATGATCTCAACAATATCGCCATTATCAAGCTTATAACTTAACGGTTCAATTTTTTCATTGATTTTCGCACCGATCATTTTATTTCCGATTGCCGAATGAATGGAATAGGCAAAATCAATCGGTGTTGATCCTGATGGTAAATTTTTCACATCACCATTCGGAGTGAAAACAAAAACTTCATCATTGAACAAATCGATTTTCAGTGTATCATAAAATTCCTCTGCATCAGATGTATCACTCTGCCATTCAACCAGCTGCCTTAACCATGCTAATTTGGATTCTATATCTTCTTCCACTTTAATTCCCTGTTTGTATTTCCAGTGAGCAGCAATCCCGAATTCTGCAATCTGATGCATGTCCCATGTTCTGATCTGCACTTCAAAGGCCTGACCCTTTTTGCCGACAACTGTAGTATGAAGAGACTGGTATCTGTTGTTTTTAGGCATTGAGATATAATCTTTGAAACGACCTGGCATCGGTTTGTAGATTTCGTGCACAATTCCAAGAACTGAGTAGCAGTCTTTTACATTGTCAACAATGACCCTCACTGCAAAAAGATCATAAACCTGATCAATGCTCTTATCCTGTTTCTGCATTTTGTTATATATACTTAAAAAATGCTTCACTCTTCCTTCAACTGTAGCTTTAATATTTTTATCTTTAAAATATGATTCCATCTCAGCTTTGATTTCATCAATATAAATTTCTCTCTCTTTTCTTTTTAACGAAATCTGTTTGACCAAATCATAATATTCTGTCGGATGAAGATATCTGAAAGACAGATCTTCCAGTTCCCATTTAAAAGCAGACATTCCAAGTCGATGAGCAATAGGAGCATATACTTCAAGAGTCTCTGTCGCTTTGAATTTCTGTTTTTCTTCACTGACAAATTCAAGAGTTCTCATATTATGCAGTCTGTCAGACAGTTTAATGATGATGACTCTGATATCCTTTGTCATTGCAAGAAGCATTTTTCTGATATTCTCAACCTGCTGTTCTTTTTTAGTATCAAGATTAATCATGGATAGTTTGCTGACACCATCTACCATCTCAGCAATTTCTTTCCCGAATTTATCTTTCACCATATCATAGGTAGCATCAGTGTCTTCAATGACATCATGTAGGATTCCAGCTGCGATGGTTTTCGAGTTCAGTTCTAACCCAGCAAGAATTTTAGCGACCTGAAGCGGATGATTAATAAAAGGTTCATCAGAAGCTCTTAGTTGACCTTCATGTGCTTTTTCAGCAAACAGATAAGCTTCAGTAATCAATTCAAAATTACTGTTCGGATTATACTTCTTTACTATTTCAACTAATTCTTCAAATATTTTATTCATTTTTCTTCCTGTTGAATAAATGGTAAATACTTGACTCATCAAGTTTACATTTATTATTATTCAAAACTATATTCTTAAATTTCACAATACCTTCTATATCAAAATCTATTAATTGCAGTTCTTTCAGGATAAACATTGTCAAATAAATTTTATATGGTTCAAACTCATGCTGAAGATCAGCAATACTGATAAAATGTTTTTTCTTCAGATATTTGTATATTCTGATGACATCATCC